>JAOQAL010000547.1 GCA_025963615.1 Chitinophagaceae bacterium
GATTTTTTTTTGCAGGGTCGGTTGGGCGTACCAGATAGCCACGGAGAGTGCAATAAAACCGATGGCAGTCGGGATGCCAGGCCGGATGAATGCAGGGATGTCGGCGATAAAATTGAAGCCGATCAGCATCAATAAGGAAGTAAAAGCCATGACCGACAAATAAACGAACTGGTAGATGGCCGTCTTTTCTTTATTTAACAGCAATAAGCCGATGCCAATCAGTAGAAAGTTCAAAGCCGATAAAGGCGACATTCGTCCGGCATAATAAACCGCTGTTGTAGAAAGCTCATCTTTTACAAAAAGTTCATCAATGCCGGGATTAAAACCAAAGAGATATTCAGCCAATGTGAATAATCCAATTAAAGAAACGATGAAGGATAATAATACAGCGACGCTATTCCGTGTTTTATTTTCGCCCGGCAAATAGCTCAGCACCAGCACAAGGGAAGAAATCATCAACCCCAGTGCTGCGTTGAACTTCATCTTTACTTGACCTGGGACCAATGTTCGCAAAAGATCATTCTGCGTAAACCATCCGATGATTGCCAGTACGCTGATTAGTATGGTAACCATGACAGCGATAAAGGATACTATGCGCAGCTTTTTTTCCGATATTCCCATTCAGACAACTTTTATTTAAAGAAATAAAACATCAGCAGTTGTTTTCCCTGAAAACTTTTCAGCAGTTCAGGCAACTGATCTTTCCTGTGATCACCTGGTCACAAGCACTACGTTGATTACCAGTCCCTGGTAATACGCACCTTAAAAAATGATTTATTGGCTGTTCCCCGGTTGGAACAGATACTATAATACCCGGCTGACCGGGATAGACCCATGCCAATAATTAAGACAACCGGTGAGGCTGGTACCAGGATGCCGCAGATCACAGACAGTATTTTATAGGTGACGAATTTCATTGCAATTATTTACGGGGAACGAAGTGCAAAAGCAAATTCATTACCCGAAGCCCTGTCAATTAACTTATCAAAGGGATTGATCGATTTTTTTTAAAAAGGAGAGGATGGAAGACTTTGAATAAGAAAATTAAGTGCTTGGTTTGTTTAAATTTTGCGTTCTTAAATCAACTTTTAGCTACTAATCAGTGCCGGTTTGCCAGATTAACTCCATCCTATACAAAGGTTGACTTTAAAATCAATATTCCAAATATTTTTTGTACCGGGTTGATTGACGGCGTAACAATATTTATGCGTGGAGGCAAGATGGATATAAGTGTAAACATGTACACGCTGATTTCAATAACAAAATAAATAGTATCCATAAACTAAAAAAAGCTGTTGTGACAGTCGCCTTTTATTACTTGTAAAGAATATTCTTGTCAATACATTACTACAGAACAATTTTTTTTTCTCTACAGGAAAACGGCATAGCGGTCTATTTCCCACCTCTTTGAAATAATGATGCTTTGCAGATCAAACAACATTTAAATAAACCCTGTTATGCGTGAATTAAAAATATCGGCTTCCATCACAAACCGTGAATCAGCAGGCTTTACCAAGTACCTGCAGGAAATCAGAAAAATCGAGTTATTAACAACAGAAGAAGAATCCAGGCTTACATCCCTGATCAAGAACGGTGATGAAGCCGCCCTTCAACGGCTGGTGAATGCCAACCTGCGGTTTGTGGTATCCGTTGCCAAACAATACCAGGGCCATGGACTTTCCCTTGCCGACCTGGTCAATGAAGGAAATATTGGTCTTATGAAAGCAGCCCGTCGTTTCGATGATACCCGTGGCTTCAAATTCATTTCCTATGCAGTGTGGTGGATCAGGCAAAGCATTCTCCAGGCAATCGGCGAGCAGTCATCTATGATCCGGCTGCCCAAACATAAAATGGTAATGAAAAGTAAGATACAAAAGGCGCAGGTAATGCTTGAGCAGCAGTTGGAAAGATCACCAACATCAGAAGAATTAGCAGAAGAAATGAACCTGGACAATGAAGAAATATCCAATGCCCTTCAATTAAGTAGCAGTCATGTAAGCCTGGACGCGCCTTTTTCATCAGAGGAAGAAAATAGCCTCCTGGATGTGTTGGAAAACAACCAATCTGGTAAGGCAGATGAACAGGTAAATCACCAGGAATCGTTAAAAGGCGAACTTCAAAGAGCGCTTAAAACATTGGATAAGCGTCAAAATCAAATGATCTGCTGGTTATTTGGCATTGGTGTGGATTATCCTTTAAGCATGGAAGAGATCGCCGGTAAATATGACGTTACCAGTGAAAGAGTCCGGCAAATTCGTGATAACGCCCTTTTGAAGCTGGCAACCACAGGAAATGTAAACCAGTTAAGGACCTTCCTGGGTAGATGATAAGTTAGTTATTCCTACTATTCTGCTAGTTATCGAAAAGCTATTTGACCCGTTTTGTGACGGGTTTTTTAATGCCACTGAAGAGAGAAAGCAGCGAGCTGCGAGAATGAAGAAAGCTACAAGCTGCAAGCTATGAGCTGCGAGACTGAAGTAAGTTACCGAACTGTAGGTCCTGAAGAGAGAAAGCTGCGAGCTGCGAGCTATGAGCTGCGAGACTGAACTATGTTACATAACTATAGGTCTCGAAGCTTGCGGCTCACAGCTCGAAGCTTTCCTATAGATCTCATAGCTCGAAGCTTTCCTCAGCTGATGGGGAGGCTAAATGCCACGCTGGTGGCTTTACTGTCCTTACCCGAAAGGTGAAAAAATCCACCTAATTTTTCTGCAAGCATTTGTAAATGTTGAAGGCTGGCAAGGATGCTGTAATTATTCAACGTGTTGCTGTCTTTTACATACAAAAGCAAAACATTCTCATTTGCTTTTGCTGAAACCCGGATGCAGGTATCCTTTGAGCAGCGGGCCATCACATAGAATAGACTGCCCAGCAAGGTGTTTAGTGTATTTTTATCCGCTTCCACGGTGATTTCATGCGGTATTTCATTAACGAAAAAGCTATTTTGCCGCACCGCTACGGGCTGGTATGACAATAACAGGCTACTGATAATTTCCTTAAGTGGGATTTGCTTAGCAGGGCCGTGTTGGATTTTGTCATTCGATTTCATTAGAATATTTTAATTCAATAGTATACACAAAGAAACCGTCTCTGCCGGTCCAAAACAATAGTAAATTTTCTTGATGTTACGTATAATTTATAGTACAAAGACCGTGTAACTAACATTGTAAGTTTGTTGTTTTCACTATTAATGTGGTGTAGCATTTCAAGCTGGCTGCGACCACAGCACCACGTTATATCATGGCAGCTCATTTAGCCTGACTGTTCAGGACTACTGACAGTGCTCCCGGCATCCCGGGAATCCCAGGTTTTCTTTTTTTTTTTAGACTATAAAACATCCTGAAAATCCAGGATATTTTTTCATCGGGATAGCACGCTTAACCAGTAAGGCAATTCTGCCGGGAATTCATTCGTTCATTAATTGATTTGCTAATTGACAATTAATTTGAAGCTGTATATTTTTTGCATATCGGTTACTGTCAGTATGTAAGCCCCTTTTATTATATTCTGGTTTAGCGGAAATTGATATTGACCACCGTTGTTGATAGCCAGTCTTCCTTGCTGCAGCAACTGACCACTGGTAGTTGTAATCCTGTAATCAAATAGACCTATTACCTGCAAACCAGCCTGGAGAATAACCCGGTCATGAACCGGATTGACCACGAGGCTCATTTGATTACCGGCGCTATTATCCCGTACGGTTACCACAAAGGATAATTTTGACTTGGTATCGATATCAATACTTCTTAACCTGTAATAAGCGACATTATTAATTGGCGTTTTATCATTAAATGAATAAGCTTCCGTTTGGCCGCTATTGCGCCCGGCGACCTGTTCTATGGAATAAAAATTTGAGCCGTCATTGCTTCGTTCAAGAGAGAAGTGATCAAAATTATACTCATTAGCCGTTTTCCATTCAAGATGAATGTAATCATTTATGCGGTTTGCCGTAAAACTCATCAACGTTATCGGAACAACAAAGGCCCGGCTGCCAAAAGTGAAAAGGTTAAAAGATGAAATGCTGTTTGATGTGATGGTCCCGGTGGTTGCCACATTGCCGGCAGCGGATCCGCCTTGATCCATCCAAAGGCTTCCACTATAATTTGCTACCGCGATAGCTGATAATATCCAATTAGGGAATGATACTTTACTGTTATCCCAGTTCATGACTACTGAGGCTGACCCTCCTGACACCTTGTTAAGAGCCCAGTATTCTGCAGCGTCAAGACTAATTAATGGCGATTGCAATTGGGTTTTATTAGGTGTTGTTGAATAGTAATGTGCATTAAACTCACTGCTTACTGACAATCCCGTAATCCCGATCGTTCTTTCCTGGGTGGCATTTCCGACCGGGAATGTAAATGCGGTAGTACCGATTTTTTTAACCCAACCATTTACGTGCCGGCTATCTCCATCGCCTGAATAAGAGGAACCTGCCTGGTAAATCAAATAAGAAGGAGCGGCAGAACTAGTGATTATGCCTGCCGTAAAAGTATGGGCTCCGCTTAGGCTAAGATCATTATTGAGTGTTATACCCGCACTGTTATTGGTATTAAGATTATAGGTTTTAAACATTTGCGTACCGGCTACTATTTGTGCCATGGTTCCATTTAGATGCAGTGTGCCCGTACCCGTGGCCATTGATGCCTGGTAATTGGTAAGGTCCCGCTTGATGTATAATAAACCATTATTTGTAAGGACCGCCGTGGAAGCGTTGGTATACGAACCATTAATAAAGAAAGTATCAGTTCCGTTACTGATAAAAACAATTCCATTGTTTTGAACATTGACCTGGGCGTTTAAGTCAGGAGGGAGCATAGCCACCAGGAAAATGAAAGGAATAAATAGTATTCTCATAGGATTGTAATATGGGGTAATAAGGATACCGGTGTTGTTACTTTTTAGTTTTAAGTAGTTCTATTTCCTTTTTTAAAAAATCAATCTGTTCTTGCTGTCCTTTCAGCTGTTGTTGCTGTTCTTTAATAGCATTAATAAGAACTGGCACCAGTTCAGCATAGTTCATTCCCAGGTTTTCTTTGCTTTCATCTCCCACTACTACTTCAGGAATTATTTTTCTTACTTCCTGCGCGATTAAACCGATTTTGTCACCCCCTGTATTATCTTTCCAGTTATAGCCAACCGGTTTAAGCTGCATCACTTCGTTAAGACCATAAGGCAGGTCGTGAATATTTTTCTTCAACCTCAAATCCGATGTTTGAATCGTTCCGTTGGCAGACCAAACATAACTCCAGCGGGAACCGCTTTTTCCCAGCGTATAGGTATTGTCAGCAGAAGGGGCTATGACTCCGGCAACAGTTAATTTATCGGCCGGATTGGTAATGCCGATTCCTAAATTACCAGCACTGGTGATGCGCATTCTCTCATTAATGGTAGCAATGCCTCCCGTAAAAAAAATCAGGTGATTAGAAGGGGCCGAATTACCAATAATAAAATCCTGGCCAGAGCTAAACAGATACCCATTGTCGGCACCACTTAAAATATTATTAGCGTTGTTATAACCACCCCCGTTGATGCCGAGGTCAATATAATTAGTGGTTTCTGTTCCATTATTAGCCGTCGCTACAATATCAGTACTAGCCTGTCCGCCGCCCGATTTATTTTGAATATTAAACTGAATATAGCTATTGATCGTGCCCCGGGTCACTATCGCATTGATTGATGAAGTCGTATCGGCATCTACCAAAAATTTTTCCGGATTGCTTCCATCAAATGTTGCGACGCCAAGTCCCAGGCTGCCCGTGGAGGACAGACGCATTTGTTCCGTATTATTTGTAATAAATGGAAGATCATAATTATTTATGGTACCAATAGTTTTCAACGACGGCACACTGTTTCCTCCTAAGCTCCAGTTAGTGCCAGAGCCAGTAGGTAAACTTTGGGCACTAACATACCAGTTGGTGCCATTGCTTACCAAACGCACACTTTCATTGGCTTCATCCAGTAACCATGTGGCAAGCCCATCGATAGTCTGTGATGAGGTAGTATTTATTGTTAATAATGATGTATTAGAACTGGCATTTTTGGCCCAGTATACTCTACCGGTACATGTTGTGGCATCGGGCAACGTTAATGTAGCTACAGCTGTTCCGGTAAAGACGAGCGTATTATCCGTGGTTGCCGCCGTGGTACTGGTTGTGAATGCCCTGAAATTAACCGCGAGTGAGCCCCGCACGTCCAATGTTGAATTGGGGGTGGTGGTTCCTATTCCGATTTGTGCAAATGATAATGTTGTAAAAAATATTATTACAACGGTGGTGAATACTCTTTTCATGGAGGTGGATATTATTTTTTAAAATTGAACGAGGCCGTAAACAGATACTAACAGTCGCCTGATTTTTAATGTCCTGTTTACCTGTTTTTTTTATTTTGTTCCCATTCGATATTGATGCCTATTACTACATATTTTTCTCTGTCCAACGGTCTAAAAAGATAAACCGGTATTGACCATTTATTTTTTTTAAACCCGGCTAAGAGACCCGTCACGGTCTTCATTTTTATTTCACAAAGCCAGGTTTGCTGGATTGTAATCCCTGTAAAAAACCACGGTCTTGTGTAATACAGCAGTTCGGACCAATTATAAAAAAAGCTATTTGCTTTGTCGTCATTACTTATAGTGTATTGAGCCTGGGAAGAAAAAAATATTTTTTTGTATTCAAAATCAGTATTCATTGCCAGGGAACCGCCGGTGTATTTACCCATCACCAGTCCTGCCATGGGTGAAAAAGAAAAATCTGAATTGCCTTTTATAAACAAGGTCTTCCCAACATAGACAGAAACCGTGTTCAAGTCCTCATAATTGTAACGCAATTCTGTATAGAGATTCTTTTTTGTAGTGTGATGAACCAAAGCAACCAAATTAAGGACAGACCGGTCAGCCATATATTGATAGTTTTCGATTCCTGTTTTGGATTGTTCAAAACTTGTATTATGTATACTTATCAACAACAAAAAGATTAGTTTATATTTTCTACTTACCGTTTTCAAAGGATATTCACTTATTGGGGTCAGGCTGCTGCTTAAAACTTCTATCTATCATGCTGGACTTATTACTGCTACGACCACCAGGCTACAGCATTGATTTTCATTATAAAATAACGATAGTCTACAACCATTTGAAATCGTGTATTATATATTTCCTGCGTAAACTATAAGAGTGGCTGTCTGTAGGTATTTACCTACACCCGATAAAGGAATACTCTTAGATCAGGCTGGCGTTGAAATTGCTTAAGGGCAAAAAAGTGAAAAAACGTATATACTTGAATCCTAAGGACTTTTATAAATAGGTATCAGTTTATTACCGGCAGTGCGTAACTTGCGCCCCAATTATGAAAAGAGTAGCGATAACAGGACTTGGGGCCATAACACCTCTCGGTAATTCAGTAGCTGAATTCTGGCAAAATATTGTTGCCGGAAAAAGTGGGGCAGCCCTGCTGACAAAATTTGATGCATCAAAATTTAAAACACGTTTTGGATGTGAAGTAAAAGGTTTTGAGGCAACCCAATACATTGATAAGAAAGAGATAAAAAAGTATGACCTATTCACCCAGTATGCGATAGCAGCCTGCGACCAGGCCATACTCGATGCAAAGCTTGATTTCACCCAGATGGATGAAATGATGCGTTACGAAGTGGGAGTAATATGGGGTTCCGGAAACGGCGGCATTGGTACATTCGAGGAACAGTTAAAAGACTTTGATACCGGGGATGGAACGCCCCGCTTCAATCCTTACTTCATTCCTAAAATGATCGTTGATATTGCAGCAGGTGTAATTTCTATCCGTCATAAACTACATGGACCCAATTATGCCACGGTTTCGGCCTGCGCATCTTCCAACACGGCTATCATCAACGCGTTTGATACGATACGATTGGGTAAAGCGACCATCATGATTGCCGGCGGATCCGAAGCTGCCATAACCACCGCATCGGTAGGTGGCTTCAATGCAGCACAGGCTTTATCGAAAAGAAATGATATGCCGGATAGAGCATCGCGGCCTTTTGATAAAGACCGGGATGGCTTTGTGATGGGCGAAGGCGCCGGGGCCTTGATATTAGAGGAATGGGAACATGCTATAAAAAGAGGTGCTCCTATTTATGCGGAAATGGCTGGTGGCGGAATGGCTGCGGATGCCTATCATTTAACGGGCACACCACCTGATGGTTTAGGGGCGGCTTTGGGTATGTCAAAGGCATTAGCGGATGCGGGGATCTCACCGGAAAAAATTGATTACATCAATGCGCACGCTACGTCTACCGGATTAGGCGACATCAGTGAACTTCATGGCGTTAAAAAAATTTTTAAAGATCTACCGGTTGCCATCAGTGGCACCAAGTCAATGACCGGCCATTTATTAGGAGGCGCCGGGGCTATCGAAAGTATTATCAGTGTACTATCCGTAAAGCATGATATTATTCCCGGCACTATCAATACCGAAAATTTGGATGAGCAGGTGCCGCCCGGGTTAAATATTATTCTTGGCAAATCCATAAGCAGGCCGGTAAATTATGTACTCAATAATACCTTTGGCTTTGGAGGACATACAGCCAGTTCTATTTTTAAAAAATATAGTGCTTAATTTTTTTATTTACTCTGGAAGCCCGGATAGCCTGGCATCGCATTGGCGTCAAGCTAATTTTCCAGTTTGTTGTGTGCTATCAAGGGACAGCGATATAGCGTTGAAGTCACAGTAGTCTCCAAGCCCCATCAAGGAACCAGCCCGTCCCGATTTTTTTCGCGAGGGCATATTCCCCACCTGCCGGTCGGCAGGGTTTTCCAGAGAGCCATCGCATTGGCGTCAAGACTAATTTTCCAGTTTGTTGTGTGCTATCAAGGGAGTAGCGGTACACCGCTGAAATCACAATATCGATCCAACCCCATCTGCCTTGTGTTCCAGCGGAACACTTTGTGGGTAGAGGATGCGGCGTTCCAGAACGCATTGTGCGCCTCGGTCTGTTGCATGTCTCCCGGTAATAAGTACCCTAAACCTGGAACGTGTTGAATGTACTTAAATAATTTTTCTTCCGGGTTCTATTCTGGAAACATCAAGGAACCGTCCGAAAAACAGCCTGTCCCGATTTTTTCGCATAGGCGTCAAGCTAATTTTGACAACAGATCTGTTGTGTGCTATCAAGGGAGTAGCGATACACTGCTGAGGTCATAGTAGCACAGAAGCCCCATCAGGGAACCAGCCCGAAAACAGCCTGTCCCGATTTTTTTCGGGACGCTGTTATCCCCGCCTGTCCGGCCGGCAGGGTTTTTCCCGATAGCCATCGGGACTTTTTTTGTCGCAGATCCCGATAGCTTTCGGGAATTCTTTTTGGCCAAACAAAAAGAAAAGAAAAAGAAATTGCTGATAATTAAGGAAGTTGCCTTGGCCAAACAAAAAGAAAAAAGCAACCAAAAGCTCATGAGTCATCCGAAAGCTCAACGAAGATTTAAAAATGAATACTGGTGATATTGATCTTCGGTTTGTTTTAACGCCATTTTCCCTTTTAAATCTTTACCCAGCTTGCTTTTATTCCTATGTGGATATCTCTTACCTTAACGCAAATGAGTCAGCCGGGGACCTTCAGACCAGACTGTCCGAACGATTTCAGTTCAATAATACCAGGGGGAAGCGGCTGTTGATTCCAGTGTTTATGAATTGCCATGGCCGCTCCTAACGCTGATGCCTGCGCTACGGAGGCCGCATATACTTCCATACCGGGAAAAGCTTCTGCGAGCAGGTACATGTAAAGTGCATTTTTACTAAATCCACCGTCAACAAATATTCTCTTTACGGTCGTTCCACTGAGTACTAATTGTGTTGATTGCAATTGCTGGACAATAATATCTGCTATTAACTGATGGTAGGCTTCTTCATAACTGGCAAATCCTTCGAGGTTTCTTTCTCCAAAAACAGATT
>JAOQAL010000582.1 GCA_025963615.1 Chitinophagaceae bacterium
CAGTTATGTCCGGCATAGAACTTCAAGCAGCTTTTGCACCACAGCTTATCATCCGCAACGGCGCTGCCGCGATTGAATTTTATAAAAAGGCCTTTGGCATGGTTGAGCTTCGGCGCTGGGCTAATGACGATGGAACTGTTCATGTAGCTGAACTATCGTGGCAGGGAGCTTTGTTCCATATCCGGGAGGAATCTGCAAAACTATCGAACCTTGAGCCTCTCAACGCAGGAGGCCACACAGCTATCGTCGGGATTTTTGTGAATGATGTAGATGCAATTGACGATCGTGCCGATGCAGAAGGTGCTGAACGGTTAAACCCCGCTCAAGACTATGATTATCATTACAGACAGGCAAGCATAAGAGACCCATTCGGACATCATTGGTTGATTGAAAAGAAAATTTAGATGCTGTAAACTGCAGGCTGATTTCTTTTGTGTCCGCCCAGTGTATTGAATATATTGATTTCTCAAAACAAAATACTATTCCGGGCTTGCCCTATAAGTTTTGGAAATTCATTAATTCCAGTGCAATGAATGGAAAAAAATATCAGCATGGTTAGTAGCAATTTAAAACAGGCAATAAAATGAAAATTTGTGTAGTACAGGCAAAACCCATCAAAGGGGACATTCAACTCAATATTATTAATCACATAAAATTAATAAACCTGGCCATTTCGCATGGTGCGGAAACTATTATTTTTCCTGAACTATCACTAACGGGCTACGAGCCCGGACTATCAAAAGATTTAGCGACTGACAAGGATGATAACAGATTAGACGGGTTTCAGAGAATGAGCGATGAAAAGAAGATAACGATTGGAGCTGGGATACCAATAAAAAATAATACAGGCATCTGTATCAGCATGGTTATTTTTCAGCCACACAAAACGAGACAACTATATTCAAAAAAGTATTTACATCCCGATGAAGAAGAGTTTTTTATCAGTGGACAAAGTTCCGTTGATTTAACAGGCAACAAGATCAACATAGCGTTGGCAATTTGCTATGAAATATCGGTTCCCGCTCATCCGGAGAACGCTTTTAAAAGAGGAGCGGCAATTTATATTGCCAGTGTGGCCAAGTCAGTTACCGGAGTTGATAAAGCTATTGAGAGTTTATCTGGAATTGCTGGTAAATATTCAATGACAGTATTACTGTCAAACTGCGTTGGCCACTGTGATAATTTTGAAAGTGGGGGTAAAACATCCATATTGGATAATAAAGGCAAGTTACTGGGACAACTCGATGATTCCCATGAGGGAATTCTGCTTATTGACACGGATACCCAGGAAATAAGGAAAAGCGAAATAAAATAAACTTTCTTCCTCTCCAGTTGTTCTGCATCATCGGGCGTATAATACATAATTTAAACAGGATAGTATGGAAATTGGAATTGATAGTTTCGCTGCCATGTTCACCAACGATAGTGGCACGGCAACCAGTGACGCGGTTGCTATGGCCCGGCTGCTCGAAAGAATAGAGCATGCCGACCAGGCTGGCCTTGACATTTTCGGTATCGGTGAACATCACCGTAAGGGGTTTCTCGATTCTGCACCGGCGCTCATCCTTAGTGCTGCCGCCGCCCGTACCAAACACATCCGGCTTACCAGTGCGGTTACGGTGTTAAGCGCAGCCGATCCGGTAAGAGTATTTCAAAATTTCGCAACGCTCGATTTAATTTCACAGGGTCGCGCTGAAATGGTAGTGGGACGTGGATCATTTATAGAAGCTTTTCCATTGTTTGGCTACAATCTACAGGATTATGATGCGCTTTTTGCTGAAAAACTTGAGCTTTTACTTAACATCCGTAAGAACGAATTTGTAAACTGGACAGGTAAATTCCGTCCCGCGTTGAAGAACCAGGCTATTTATCCAAGGCCCTTGCAGCATCCACTTCCTATCTGGCTAGGCGTGGGTGGTACACCAGAGTCATTCGTTCGTGCCGGTACATTAGGAATACCCTTGATGGTCGCTATTATTGGTGGTGAAACGCACCACTTCCGCCCTCTTATAGATCTTTATCGGGAAGCAGGAAAAAGGGCCGGTCATCCGCCTGAACAATTGAAGGTCGGGATTCATTCACTTGGCTATGTGGCAACCACTACGCAGGAAGCTATTAATGATTTTTATCCAGGCTATGCAGAAAGCATGACTAAAATTGGAAAGGAACGTGGTTGGCCACCGATGACAAAGGCAAGGTTTGAAGCTCAAATGGGTGCGCAAGGGGCACTACTGATTGGCAGCGCTGAAGAAGTAAGTGCAAAAATCATTCGTCATGCTGATGCATTGGGCGGTATTTCAAGATTTACTTTCCAGATGGATAGTGCAGAGCTACCTCACGAAAAACTCATGCATTCTATTGAATTGATTGGTACCCAGGTAAAGACATTGGTAAACCAGCATCAGCACCAGTTGAAATAAAAACTGCTGCAGGCAAAACCAGGTTCTTAGACAAATTTAATCCGGTAGACTACTGCATGAACTGAAAATAAAAAACAACGACGCTCCCTGTCTCCTATGGTTCAAAACGTTGGAACACAAAGTCACCAAGGGCACTGGGACACGGAATATGGATGACTTACGATTATTGTTATTCTCATTGCAGTTCCTTATTTAATTTTGAACCGCATTGAAAGAATCAAAAGCATAAAGTTAACTGCAAGAAAAAAATATGAGCTCTCCGTTTCTCTCTGTCCCCCGGGGCTTCCTGGGTTCAAAACCTTAGAGCACAAAAAAAATTCGCAATCACCCCCTGAGATTGTCGGATTTACCACCGCACAAAGTAAGTTAGTTTTTACACCTTTGGACAACGAAAACATTCTATAACCTGCTGCAAAAGACAGTCCATTATGGCCTAGGCCATGGGGGCAGGCCGATTAGAAAAAGCGACAAGGATAAAAATAATCCAGGTTGAATTTAACTCACCGTATCATGGAAATAATAACAATAACTAAGGATATTAAAGTCTTTTACATTACGGCCAGTGCTTTCCCCGACGGTATAATGGATGCACATCAAAAGCTCCATGAATTAGTCCCATTTTCAACAGCCCGAAAATACTTTGGCATATCCCGTCCTGAAAATGGAGTTATAGTGTATAAAGCAGCCACGGAAGAAATAAATCCGGGTGAAGCGGAAAAATTAAACTGTGATGAGCTTGTGCTTAAAAGGGGCAACTACATTTGTTTGACAATAAAAGATTACCTGAATGATATACAAAGCATAGGCAAGGCATTTAAAGAATTGCTTTTGTATCCAGATTTAGACCCCAATGGATATTGCGTTGAATGGTACTTGAATAATAAGGATGTAAAATGTATGATAAGATTGAAAGGATAACAAATCAGCGGACCTTTAATAAAAAAATTTTCCCGACGATGTCCCATTACAGTCAACTCATTTGTTATAAGTGTATAAATCATACATTCAATAAACAGCCTGCCTGCTCGCCGTCGCCAAAGGCGATGGACGCCAAAAACCGGCAGGTATTTAAAACTTAAAAAATGGAAGAATTCGCATTAATTATGAGACATGAAGATGGTCAAAAAGTGGCTTCACCGGAACAAATACAAATCTGGATGAAACAAACCATGGACTGGATTGGCGGCATCGCAGCCCAAAACAAATTTGTTGAGGGCAGTGGATTGCTTTTTGATGATTGCAGAGTGGTGCATCACAACAAC
The DNA here is from genome assembly GCA_025963615.1 of Chitinophagaceae bacterium. GTDB lineage: Bacteria > Bacteroidota > Bacteroidia > Chitinophagales > Chitinophagaceae > JAFDYH01. The sequence continues at coordinate 3,683 of JAOQAL010000582.1, forward strand.
GTGGTCACGAATGGCCCTTTTGGCGAAATAAAAGAAACAATTGGCGGCTATTTGATCGTCAAAGCAGAATCTATTGATGAAGCAGTTGAGTTTGCCAAAGGCAGCCCGGTTTTGCAAGGCGATGGCAACACAATGGAAGTGAGAAAAATTGCTTCAAAAGATGGGCTGCATTAAAGCTCCAAAACTTTTAAATCCAGTGAAGCTTAGCGTCAGGTACATGGAGACAACAGCTGTACAAGCGACGTTAACATTAATGCATTTGTTGCAAAGAGGAAAAAAATGTTTTCCTTACTTTTATAGAAGCTTCCTGCATTTATGGAACAACAGGAATTAATACCGCATTTATTCAGAACAGAATTCAGTAAAATCACTGCTGTACTCTGCAAGACATTCGGTATTGATAACATAGAGATTGCTGAAGACCTTGCCAGCGAAACTTTTTTATCGGCAATGGAAACATGGGCTTATAAAGGGCTACCGGAAAACCCGGTAGCATGGCTTT
>JAOQAL010000583.1 GCA_025963615.1 Chitinophagaceae bacterium
AATGGGTGAAACGTCCCCAGATTGGAATGAAAGGATTGGTAACAATAAAAGTAAGCGCAGAGGCTGTTTATAAAAGTAGCGCAGATAAATTTTATAGCGGGGAAAAATTAAAAGCTATTGCAGAAGCAGCAGGCGCCCAAACGGGCGATCTGATTTTAATTCTTGCAGGCGCGGAGGAAAGAACAAGAAAAGCGATCAGTGAATTGAGGCTGGAAATGGGTAAAAGACTGGGCCTGAGAAAAGAAAATGAATTTAAACTATTGTGGGTGCTGGATTTCCCTTTGTTTGAATATGCGGAGGAAGACAATCGCTGGGTCGCCCGTCACCATCCTTTCACTTCGCCGAGGCCGGCAGATATTGAAACAATGATCAATAATAATCCCGTGATTGACCAGGCGGCAGAATATCTTAAACATCCCTATGCGAATATCAAAGCGAATGCCTATGATATGGTATTGAATGGAAATGAGATTGGTGGTGGTTCCATAAGAATTTATCAACGGGAACTGCAGGAGAAAATGTTTGCGGCACTGGGCATGGACAAAGAGGAGCAATTACATAAATTCGGTTTCCTGCTTGGAGCTTTTGAATATGGCGCACCGCCGCATGGGGGTATTGCCTTTGGTTTCGACCGCTTGTGTGCCATTCTCGGAGGTAGTGAAAGCATCCGTGATTTTATCGCTTTCCCAAAAAATAACAGCGGCCGGGATGTCATGCTGGATGCACCTTCTACTATTGATGCCAAACAGTTTAATGAATTGCAGATCAAACTGGACTTGAAATAAATCAGATCAGGAATAGTTGCTTCAAAAAAAACGGATCATGTTGAAGTAGGAAAATGTTTATCATACCACGACTTCCATCTCGGATAAAAGAAATAAGCGACTACAATAAAAAACAGCGATAAGGCAAAAACAAAAATGCCCCTCAATAAAAGAGATTGTTTATCGGCGCCTGCTTCAATTCTGTTTTTACTGTTCGTGATATAAAGGTTCAACTGGGCATAGGCATTGTTTAGTTTTTGAACATTTTCAAATTTCCGAAGGGCATTCCGGTAATATTCTTTATAATACATGTTGAGTCCTTCATTAAATAGTTGTGAAGCGTCACTTTCCCGCAATTTAATTTTTGCCGAATCAATATATTCCTGCACGATAGCGACAGGAATCGCAAAATTAAACCCGGATGCCAGTTCGCCGGTTCCCTGCCCGATGCTGCCAAATGTCGCCAGCCCTATCACTTCACCCTGCTGGTTGCATACCGGCCCGCCGCTGCTGCCATAACTTATGTTAGCATCCATTTGAATAACCGGCCAACCCCCAATGGATTTCTTGATACCGCTAATAATACCCGTAGTCAGTGTTGGCTCGATAAAAGCATCGGGTGCGAGGAAGGCATTATTCGCCACAAAACCAGGATAGCCGTATACATATACCTGTGACCCGACCTGCGCCATCGGGCTCTTACTTAATAATAATGCAGGCATATTGCTGACCGAATCAACTTTCAATAATGCAATATCTTTTCCGGGCATCGGCTTTCCCTGAAGGATAACATTGGCTGGCATGATAATAACTGCGGAGCCCGAATCACTTTTATCTTCTTTATACTCAATGTATATTTTTTTCTGCAGATCAAACAGGAACATGGTTGAAACCTGCGAATAAATAACACCATAGGTATTATATAGCAGGTTGCGCTGTTCATCATTCAAGTTAACCTCCCAGGAAGCTTCAAGCGCTTTTATATTCGCATCTGTTACATCCTGAAACGTAGATAAGATAAATTTTTTACGTACATAAATACTATCCCGATCTATTACATGACAATTGGTTACCAGGTAACCATCACCGGAAATAAAAAAACCTGTACCGGTAGATACAATCTTGTGTGCCTGCCTTAGATATTCTGTGGTACCGGAAAAAAAGCGAAAAGGAGTTTTATATAATACCCGGAGCACCATATCCAATTTTTCCTCAGGCTTTAAAATGAGGCCTGTTGTGTCAAGTTTTTTTACAGAATCCACCAGCAACCTGAATTTTTGCTGGTTCATCTGCACCTTATTGACATATACATTTGCCGAAAATTCTGTTTGCACCTTAACAACGCCGGGACGGTTACGGGCATAATTTTCTTCGGCACTCACTACATTTTGAGAAAATGCGTCGCCTCCTGTAATAAGACAGCCCGCAATTAATAAAGAATAAAACGTTATTTGCTTGTAATTAAAAATCATGGCCTCAATTCAATAATGCCTTAAAATAAAACTCTCCATGGAGAAACGCTCATAAATCGAAACTATTGTAAATGGCGCTTTCCTTAAAAAAGCCTAAATTAGATTATCCTCTAATTATAAAGTTAGGTCTTGCGTTTCATTTGGTACTTTGTTCATTGAAGTCAGTATTGATAAAGTAATCATAAGGTTATTTTGAAGAGGCCGGCGGCTAAAAAAATAAGAGAATAAACACATGAAAGTATATATATGGATTTGTTTTGGTGCTTTTCTGATAGCGTCTTGCGTAAAACAGGACACCGTTTCACCGGGTAGTGGAACCAACACAGCACAAACTACTTCAGATGTTTCGTATGGGACGGACGCAAAACAAAAAATAGACATCTACCTGCCAGCGGGTCGCGGGGTAGAAAATACTAAAACCGTTGTGCTGATTCATGGCGGGGGGTGGGTAGAAGGCGATAAAAGCGATATGACTTTTGGAGTAGATTCATTAAAAACCAGATTACCAGGATATGCAATTATTAATATCAATTATCGCCTTGCTTTCAACGCCACCACGAATTTATTTCCTGCCCAGGAAAATGATGTAAAGGCCGCTATTGATTTTTATCTTGGCAAATCAGCTGAATATAAAGTATCAAAAGACCTTATCGTCTTGGGCGCAAGCGCCGGCGCTCATCTCGCCCTCCTCCATAGCTTTAAAAATGACCCGGAAAAACATGTAAAAGCGGTCATAGATTTTTTTGGCCCCGCCGATCTGACGACACTATGGAACGGAGGTCCTGTTCAACAATTAATTCTTGTTTCTGTTACCGGTAAATCGTATGATCAGGATCCCGCGATTTACGAACAATCCAGCCCAGTAAATTTTATTACGGCGCAAACTCCGCCCACTATTGTTCTCCAGGGCGGTACAGATAATTTAGTACCCCCAGAGCAGGCAACCATTCTAATCAGTAAATTACAGGAGAAAGGAGTGGTAAACCAGCTTGTATTCTATCCTTCCGAAGGGCATGGATGGACAGGATCCAATCTGATTGACTCTTTTGAAAAAATTCAGGCCTTCGTACTTGCCAACGTACATTGATGCGGTATTTTTCCTTACGACCTGATTTAAATCACCAGATATTAAATTGATTTCTTTAAATTCGTAAGGAGTTGCTTGTCACCCCAAAAAGGTGGGCAACTTTTTTTGTTTATAATTAACGCTGTTATGACGGGAATTCCATTGTTTGACGAATACAATGCCTATCCAGGCATCTGGGACGAGATGTGCTTTGAAAAGGCTATCCGTTCGCAATACAGTAAAGTATTTGAGGATCTGAGCCAGCTTCCAGCTGACATGCTGCACCAGAAAGATAAACTCGCTGGCGAGTTATTCATGAACCAGGGAATTACATTCACCGTCTACAGTGACGAAGCCGGTATTGAGAAAATTTTCCCGTTTGATATAATTCCCCGCATCTTAACCGCCTCCGAATGGGACCATATCGAAAAAGGAATTAAGCAGCGTTTGAAAGCGCTGAATCTTTTTTTAAAGGATATTTATTCGAACCAGGATATTATTAAGGACAAAATAATTCCTGCAGGTCTCATTGCATCCTGCCCGCATTATACCCGTGAAGTATTTGGAGTAAAAGTGCCTTACGATATTTACGTTCATATATCAGGCATTGATCTGATCCGCAGCCAGGATGGAACTTTTTATATCCTGGAAGATAATTTACGTACGCCTTCTGGTGTATCCTATATGCTGGAAAACCGGGAAGTAACTAAACGAATTTTTCCCAACATGCTCGCGGATAGTAAGGTGAGAATGATTAACAACTATCCTTTACTCCTGCATGATATCTTATCAAGTCTGGCCCCTCAGCAAATTTCCAATCCTACCGTTGCCTTGTTGACACCGGGCGTTTACAATTCCGCCTATTTTGAACATACTTTTTTGGCAAGACAAATGGGGGTTGCTTTAGTAGAAGGACGTGACCTGCTCGTGGATAACCATAAAGTGTATATGAAAACTACGGTTGGCCTGCAACAGGTGCATATCATTTACCGCAGGCTGGACGATGAATATCTTGACCCGCTTGTTTTTAAACCGGATAGTATGTTAGGTGTTCCCGGCCTGATGAGTGCTTACCGCAAGGGGAATATAGCTATTGTGAATGCGGTAGGCAATGGCGTGGCTGATGATAAAGCGGTATATGCCTATGTGCCAGATATGATAAAATACTACCTGAATGAAGAAACTATTTTGCCCAATGTGCCAACCTATGGCATGGAAGACAAAGAAAAAAGAGAGTATGTTTTTGATAATATTGAAAAAATGGTCATTAAGCGTACAAACCAGTCAGGTGGCTATGGAATGATAATGGGCAACAAAGCCAGTGAACAAGAATTAAAAGATATTAAGAAAGCGATTATAGATTTACCCCGGGAATTTATCGCACAACCAATTATTAAACTTTCCACCGTACCCTGTTTTATCGATGGCAAATTACAACCGCGACACGTTGATTTGCGGCCTTATGCGCTTTGCGGTCCGAATGGAATTACAATCGTGCCGGGTGGCCTTACCAGGGTGGCCCTGAGAGAAGGCTCCTTGATTGTAAACTCTTCACAGGGCGGTGGCAGTAAAGATACGTGGGTGGTGGATCTGTAGGTCCGAAAGCAAAAAACAATCTGAAGCCGGAAAGACTTTTCACCGCTAAAGAATTCGTCCGGGCTTTCGATCATTCCGGTTGCCGGCTTTTTTATAAACGAAAAAAATATGTTAAGCAGAATTGCAGATTCCTTGTTTTGGGTGACCCGCTATATGGAAAGAACGGATAGTTTACTCCGCGTAGTGCGCACCAATTATATTCTTTCTTTCGATATCGGTAATAACAGTGGATTTTCCTGGAAGGATATCCTGGGAACATTTACCAATATGGATGAAGATACCATCCGGCTTAGCGGCGACAATAGCGCGATCGCACTTGAATATCTAATTGCCAATCCCAAAAATATTAATGCCATAAAGGTATTGATCGTGCGTGCAAGAGAAAATGCGAAAGGGGTGCAGGATTATATCACCAAAGAAGTATGGGAACAGGTGAACCAGCTTTACCACCAGATTAACCAACCCGATCTGGCCAAGAAATTAAAAGGATCGAAAGCGATTGAGATACTGGACTTGTTAACCCAAAACAGTATTTTATTTTATGGAGTTACGGACAGTTCGATGCCCCGCGGGCAAGGCTGGAATTTTATGAATCTTGGAAAGTTTATTGAAAGATGCCTTTTGACAATAGAAATTGTGGATGCTCATTTTAAAAAGGCCAGTTACAAACTGGGCAATGAACAGGATATCCTGTATTGGAGAAATTTGTTGTTATCGCTGTCCGGTTATGAATTATATTTGAAAAGTTACACCAGTGGTTCCCACAGTATGAATATCCTTGATCATGTTATTGCCAATAAAAATTTCCCACGGTCCCTTTTTTATTCACTTGAACGGATACAACGTTATCTTAATCATGTAATAAACGATACACAGATAGAAGGATGTGACAACCTGCAAAAAATGTTTGGCCGCCTGCATAGCAAAATTAAATTCGCCGATCTTAATGACCTTGATAATGACAACCTGCCGGAATTCCTGGATTCTACCCGCAATGAACTGGTAGACTTTTCCAAACAATTGTCAAGGGTTTATTTTTCTTACGCATAATACATACGCTAAAAAAATGTCTGTTTTTAATATACATCACGTTACAAAATACGAATACGACCGTCCTGTAAAAGAAAGTGTGAATGAAATCCGCATATATCCTGTGCTGGATAAGGAACAGGAACTTTTATCCCATGAGGTTATCATTACCGGAAGCCCGGATGTTTTACTCATCTATGATTACTGGAATAACCGGACGGGTATGTTTAATTTGATGCCACCACACCAGGAACTGATTATTGAAAGTAAATTAATTGTCCGCACCCTGGGAACTGCAAAAAAAACAGGAAGCCTGCCGGGCGACTTTGATTCATTGTATAATGAAGTCAATAACAATCTCAGCTTTTTGGATTTGTGCATTCTGGATGAACCGGATCTCCGGAATGAGATCCTTTCGATTGCAACTGAAATAAAAAAACCAAATGCCCCGGTATCGGCCTTTGTAGAAAATTGCAGTGATTATATTTTTAAAAACTTCAGTTATATAAAAGGCATTACGACCGTTGAAACAACCTTGTCGGAAATTCTCAAACTTCGTTCAGGTGTTTGCCAGGATTTTGCTCACCTGATGCTTGGAATATTAAGGAGCCTGCAAATACCCAGCCGGTATGTTAGCGGTTATATTTGTCCCAATAAAAATGGTATGCGGGGTGAAGGGGCCACCCATGCATGGATAGAAGCCTGGATCCCGGGATTAGGCTGGACTGGTATTGACCCTACGAATAATACCTGGGTTTCTGACCACCATGTAAAATTAGCGGTGGGTCGCAATTTCAATGACTGCTCTCCCATAAAAGGAACCTTCAAAGGTCCGGCAAAACAATCCCTTTCAGTTTACGTATCGATCGGCTATGAGGATGGACATAAATTTGAAGACATCACGAAAGTAAAACTGGAGAAACTGGCGGAAGACGATGACGATACCGGCCTGCTGGCGAGTTTTGCGGCGCAACAGCAGCAATAATAGTTGATTGTAACCACAGAAAAACTTAATCACCGCGGCTCTGTTTTCGTTATTTTTAACCGTGAAACCGAATATTCCACTTGCTGAACGTATTCGCCCTTCTTCCCTGGAAGATCTGGTTGGGCAGGAACATCTAACGGGCGAAGGAAGTATTTTACGAACCGCGATAGAGCAGGGCAAAATACCCTCCATCATTTTATGGGGAGCGCCGGGTACAGGCAAAACAACAATTGCCAATATTATCGCCCATACGCTGAAGGCTCCTTTTTTTACACTCAGCGCTATCAGCGCCGGTGTAAAGGACGTACGGGAAGCAATTGAGCAAGCCCGGTCAACCCAGACGGCTACCGGGGCCGGCTCAATTCTTTTTATTGATGAAATCCATCGGTTCAATAAAGGCCAGCAGGATGCCTTATTAGGTGCCGTGGAAAAAGGAATTATTACCTTGATTGGGGCGACAACTGAAAATCCGTCCTTTGAAGTGAACAGCGCGTTGCTTAGCCGCTGCCAGGTTTATGTATTAAAACCATTGAACGAAAAAGATCTTATCCGGTTACTACAACATGCCATTGAAAAAGATGAAGTGTTATCAACAAAAAAAATTGAGCTGAAAGAAACCGAAGCGCTTATCAATATTTCTGGTGGTGATGCCCGGAAATTATTAAATCTTTTAGAAATTGTTGTTGATGCTTCAGAAGGTTCCAACCGCTTGGAAAAGGCTGGCTCCTCCATCATCATCACTAACGAAAAAGTAATGGATGTTGCCCAAAAAAGGATCGCCCTGTATGATAAAAGCGGAGAGCAGCATTATGATATTATTTCAGCCTTTATCAAATCCATCCGTGGCAGCGATCCTAACGCTGCTGTGTACTGGCTTGCGCGCATGATTGAAGGTGGTGAGGATGTAAAATTCATTGCGAGAAGAATGGTAATCCTGGCCAGCGAAGACATTGGCAATGCGAATCCAACAGCCCTGGTAATGGCCAACACTACTTTTGATGCAGTCAACAAAATCGGGTATCCGGAATCGAGTCTTATCTTATCGCAATGTGTCATTTATCTCGCCTCAAGCGCTAAAAGTAATGCCGCCACCCAGGCCATCGGGAGTGCATTAAATGCAGTTAAACAGTATGGTGATCTTTCTGTTCCCCTGCATATACGAAATGCGCCGACCAAACTGATGAAGAACCTGGACTATGGAAAGAACTATCAATATGCGCATAATTATGAAAATAATTTTTCGCCACAGGAATATTTACCCAGCGAATTGGCCGGAAAAAAATTTTATGATCCAGGTAAAAATGCAAGAGAAGAAGAACTTCGTAAATTCTTAAAAAATCTGTGGAAGGATAAATACAATTATTAGTATTAGTTCTTCACCGGATTATATAATAAAGGAAAAAATTGCCCTTCCATCCTGGCTCCTTTTGCAACCGGAGGTACTCCGGCCAGCAACTCAGCATTGGTATCAGAAATAACCCCATCCGCAAATGCATTAATCACAAAAGCTCTTCTTGGCCTGCTGCTTTTATTTTCCCCCGAACCATGTAATGCAAAGGGATGATGAAAAATAGCTTCCCCTGCTTTTACTTCGGCAAACTGTGGCCGGTCAAATTGTTTTTTCTGTTCTTCATTCAATGAGTCCCGGATACTGTGCAAATCGCCAGCTAAATCAGGTTTGGGCAGTAAGCCCCAGCGGTGACTACCGGGTATATATTGCACACATCCATTTTCCTTTGTTGCATCATCAAGGCCACACCAGCAGGTAAGATGCGCCACAGGCTTTGTTCTTGTCCAGTAAGAATAATCCTGGTGCCAGGCTACTACACCGCCGGTTTTTGCCGGCTTATAAAATAACTGGTCATGCCAGAAACGAACCGGCACATTACCCAGCAACTGGCTGGCCGCAACCAAAAAACGTGGGTTCCATAACACATCATGAAATCCTGGCGTGATACGCCAGGCTCCCAAAGCATGGAATAGTATGGTTGACGGATCCGTTGACTCATTAGAATGAAACTCATAAAATAAATTATGCCCGGGATGACTCGTATCGGCAAGTTCAGTTAATTCCGCTCTCAATTTTTCGATCTGTGCTTCATCGAGCATCTTTATACCAGCCAGGTAACCGTTTCTATTAAAAAAATCGATCTGCTCATCAGAGAGCCGGTATTGTTTCCATTCCTCTTCAGTAACAGGCCAGCGGAAAAGATCACTGACTAATTTATGAGCTTTGCTTAAATCAATGGCGGGCATAAAAAAGATTTATTTAAAATTAATGCTTTTGTATTCGCCTTCCGCTGCTTTCTTAATTTTAACTTTATCCGCCATAAATTACCATCAGTGCAATCATAAAAAAGTACGAATGAATATAAAATGGGTTTTAAAAAAATTTGATGACCTCACGCTTGATGAACTGTATGCCATTCTTCAGTTACGGATTGAAGTATTTATCGTAGAACAGAACTGCCCATTCCAGGATGCGGATAATAAGGATCAGCTTACCCATCACCTGATGGGATGGCAGGATGATTTATTGTGTGCTTATACCAGGATTCTCCCCCCGGGTATTTTTTATGAATTGCCTTCTATTGGCCGGGTAGTTACATCGCCCAAAACAAGAAAGAACGGACTGGGAAGATTATTAATGGAAAGATCCATCCGGGAAACTGAAAACTTATATGGGCCTTTGAATATCCGCATCGGCGCCCAGTTTTATCTCAAAAAATTCTATCAATCTCTTGGATTTATTCAAAGCAGTGAGATTTACCTGGAAGACAATATTGAACATATTGAAATGACAAGGACAGCGGATGGAAGTAAATTCACTACGTAAAAAAACATTTTATATATGGTTCTGTAAAGAAATAATGTCTGCACCATTGCGTTCTAGTATTCATTAGTATATGTTTACGTTCCAAATCCAATAGAAAACCAGAAAACCAGACACCATGAGAGCCATTGTACCGGTAGTGCGAAACTTTGTATTCGTTTGCTTCTTTCTCATTTCCGTTTCAAAATCCTTTTCACAATCCATAGTTTTTGGACAGAAATCTCAACTTGAAGTAGGTCTTGCTTTGGGTCCCTCATTCTTCCTGGGAGATTTAGGAGGTAACAAGGGTGTCGGAACAGGCTTTGTAAAAGATTTGAACTTCCCGTATACAAAATTTATGGGCGGGATATATGGAAATTATTTTCCTGCAGAATGGATCGGCATCCGCGCCGCTTTCAATATGGGATCCATTGAAGGTAACGACAGTATCATTAAAGACAAAGGCGGCTGGGAACATGACCGTAAACAAAGAAATCTTAGTTTCAAATCAAAAATATTCGAAGGATATGTTGCACTCGAAATATATCCAACAATTTTTTTTGAAGCCTATGACGGCTTAAAAGGAAAACTTCGCCCATATGGATTAATTGGGATTGGTGTTTTTCATTTTAATCCCCAGGCCAAATATTACGGTCCTAATGGCGCCGCCTGGGTGGACCTGAGACCCCTGCGCCTGGAAGGACAAGGCATGGCTGAATATCCAGACCGAAAACAATACTCTTTAACCTCGCTTGAAATACCGATGGGATTTGGTATAAAATATTATTTGAAAGAGAACATGTACGTGGGCCTGGAATTATTGCACAGACAGACCTTTACAGACTACCTTGACAATGTAAGTACCACTTATATTGACCCCAACTTGTTCGACGTTTACCTTTCTCCTGCACAAGCTGCTCAGGCAAAGCAATTAATGTACCGGGAAAGATTTTATAATCCGTCCATTTCACGGCCAACGATTAATCAGCAACGTGGCGATCCGAAGGATAAAGATGCGTATTTCTCAACACTGATTAAAATAGGATGGAGATTAGGTGAGCATAACCCGGCTATGCGCCAGTTGCGTTGCCCGGTTTATTATTAAAATTTATTACAACCCATTCTGCAATATATCTGACACCCTTATGAAAAAGAAAAAATTACCCCGTAATTACAGACAGAACTATCTATTTACAGGAATCGCCGGCCTGGTGCTGTCATCCTCTCATTCCCCCTTTGATAATATTGATATCCATAAAAACAATCACTCGGTTGAGAGAAAAGGTGATGCCAGTAAAAATCATATAGCAAAGGACAGAAAAAATC
>JAOQAL010000593.1 GCA_025963615.1 Chitinophagaceae bacterium
GCTGGTCATGGTTCACTGCGGTTTAAATTGATGAAATATTGTTCCGAAATTGACTGCCGGGTACTTGTTTTTCCGGCGGAGGGCAGGGGGGATGGTGCCTGAAGAATTTTCTGAAACGCTATCTCCACGGTAATAATGTCATTCTTCGTTATTCCCTTTTCTGCTTGAAAGGCGCTTGTTATTCTCCGCATAGCCTGGACGGCCGGTAAATAAAGAGAGGGATGTTCAACCGCTTTTTCATTTAACAGGATATTCGCCCGCCGTAATGACTGCGGAGAAATATTGTTCGTGTTGCCGGATAATTTTAGTTGTTCTAAAGTACCCAAGGCTTCCCGGATTGGATTTTGGGGGTCTTCATTTTGTTGAATATCTTTTTGTGATTTTGGTTCCGTTATTTTACTTAAATCACCCGTTAATCTTTTTTGCAGATCTATTGGTGTTGTTTTAGAATTTGTTTTTGCTACATACGCCCTGGTCTTCTGCTGAAGGTCTTTTAACAAACGGAGTGCTTTGTATTCAAAAGGCAATGCTTCCTGTGGCTTAAATGTTCGGAGCGGCAATTCGGCATTCCACATTTCAGTAAGAGTAGCCTTCAGTTGCTTTTTTATGCCGGGCTCAAAGAACGTGGCATCCTCTGCTTTATCATGCTGATCAGTAAAAGCTTCTTTTAATTTTTCCGCATTACTGAAATTGGCGGGGTCTTGCAATTCATCCCGGTTTTCACTACCCGTTTCGCCTGGTTCATCTTCTTCTCCCAAAAATTTTCCATAGCGCAGCCGCAGCATTTTTTGATCAATCCCCAAATTGTTACTGCGGTATCTAAAGGCTTCCATGCTGAGAGTGTCTTTATCTTTCAGCAGTTGTTCGGTCTCAATAATGATCTGCCGCTGACTTCTGAAGTATTCCGGTTTAACGTTAAGGCTGTTGGCAAGTCCTTCCACGCTCATTAAATCGGCAGTGTCGGGAAGGTTAATGATGTAAATATCAGAACGGCTTTCCTGTTGACGATTGTCGGTAGCCGTTATAAAGAAGTAAAGTTCATCGCCGGGCTGCATGCCAGACTCCGGTAATGATAATAATTTTTGCAGCTGGTACTGTGTTTTGCCCGCGGCAAACCCGGGCAATGCAATTTTCCGTTCTTTAAACTTCACTCCTTCGCCGCTGCCGCTGGCAATAGTAGTGGAAATATAGGCATCCTGTATGCCATAATCATCGGTCATTTCCAGCCTCATCAATACTTTTTGAGGTTCACCAAAATCAATCGTGGTATATGGTTCAGGCGATTGAATATGAATGACTGGCGGTTGATCCCTTATGATTTCGATTTTATATAGTTCGGAAAGATTGCCATCGATAGCTAACTGGTAAAAACCGGGACTGGAAAATGTTTTGTCAAGACGCCATGAAATATGGGACGAGTCGGTAGGCTTGAGCGCGACAGATAAAGAGTCGTTAAAAATGAATTTTATATTTTTGGCGGGTAACGTGGTATTCAATTGCCAGTTGACCATAGAGCCCTCTTCAACGCTGAGATTAAATTGATCCTGTTCCCTTTTTTGTTGGGATGTATAAGCCGGCGGCTTGATAATAATACGTGCATCAGCAAGCTGGGGAAGAATTTTTTCAGCGCTGGGCTGGACGTTGGTAAGATGCGTATTTGCAGGTGGTAAATTGTGTTTTATACGAATCGGGGTATAATATAAAATAAAACCCGCCGTCAGCAACACGCTCGAAACTGCCAACGCTTTATTTAATCTTTTTGCCGTATGCAATGGAGCCGGCAGGCTGGATAATGCTACTTCGGTTTTATGATGCTGTAGCTGTTCTAATATATTTAAGGAGGAATAATCTTTCAGCAATAAGCCGCTGCTTTCCTGTAATTGTGGATAGTCCTGGTTAAGCAACTGCGCAATCGTTGTATCTTTTACTTTCCATGAACTGCGGATAAAAAGTAACAATAGAAAAATAGCAAGGCAGGCCCCGGGGATTGACCACAACGTTATTTCAAAAAGCTTATTTAATATAATGGAAAATAAAAAAGCTGGCCCCATAGAAAATAATAAATCGGAAAGGATGGAATGCGCTATCCATTTCTTTCGCAATGCCTGGATAATATAGGCCCCTTTCTTCTCAGTCATTGATTTCGGTTTTATAATATTGAAACGAGGCGAGCCGTTCAATGAAAAATAAAAGAAAAACCAATAGCCAGCAAAAACCAGTAAGATCAAGTATTTTAAAGGAAGCTGCCTGGCTTTTGGTTTCATTCTCTTTGGTAAAAGCCGGCAATAGCTGACTCCTGTCAATTTTCCGTTTATCCAGGGAATCCCCCGATGCTTTTTTTACGGGTTCTTTTTCGAGTAATCCATAAATCAATTCCGGATAATCGCTGTTCCATACCAGTTCATTCCAGGCGGGATCAAAACGGCTGTAAAAAAGGTAATAAGCACCGTGGGCTCTTTTTTCCATAGATAAAACGGGATGCCCATAACCGTCTTGCCAGAGATCCAGGGAAGAATCATTGGATGAAGTAGCTGGCACGATAGATTTATACAAGGCAACCGGGGAAAATGAAATATTGTCTGTTGCTTTGATCCAGGAAGAATTGTTTGTTACCGTCCCTTTTTGGTACGTGAAAATATTTTTACTATCCTGTTCTTTAGTTAAAGGTTCATCAGAAAGCCAGAACAACCAATCCTGCTTTTTTTGAATGGCCGCAGCATTATCCGTGACAGAAAGTTGAATATTTTTTTTGCTGAATTGTTTGATAGCATCAATAGCCGCTTTTAAATAGCGGGCGCCTTCTGCATCTTTTCCTGTAAAGAGGGTTATTCGCAAGACCGTACTGTCTTTTTCATACAATGGAGCTTGCGGTGTAACGGCATTCGGTGGAGTATACACAAACCATTGCAGGTTAGGGAAGACGATAGGCCTTGCCCCTGAAAAATGTTTCAGATAATCATCAGTGAATAAGTATAGCGGGATAGAATGTGGGATGGTTTCATCCAGGGTACTAACTAAACTCCAGTAGGAAAGTGGCTTTACTGCCATCGTATCATTTTTACTTTTCAGGATAGTCGTGGAATCTTCCTTTTGAAATCCTTCATTAAAATAGTGAAGCTCCAGGCCGGTTTTTAATAATGAATCAATAAGCGGCTTGAAATGGGAATAGATTTCGGGTGTGTTCTCTTCACCTATTAATACCCAGCCTTTTTGGTTTGCCGGATAATGCCAGGCTGGTTTTGTTAATGCAAAAGATAGTCCCATAATCAGCAAACAGCGTAGTATCAATAAAAGAATGTCTGATAGGGTTAGACTTTTTTTATACTCTTTGGAACTTTCCGTAACAAGGGAAATACTACCGACTTTTAAAATCTTTCCCGGTTGTTGATTCCATAAATGAATAATGACGGGAATGGAAATTCCTGTTAGTGTAAATAGCCATAATGGTTGTAATAACTGAAGCAAAACTTAGACGCTTAATTTTGTTCGTTGATTTAAGAAATCACGCAATGCCTGGTTTATCGGTTGGTCCATCGGAAGCAGCCGGTAAAAAATATTTTTATTCAATAATTTAATCTTGGCTGCTGTTAAATAATTTTCTACCTGGTCTTTATAGGCTTCGTTGCTTTGGAGCGCATT
>JAOQAL010000604.1 GCA_025963615.1 Chitinophagaceae bacterium
TGGGGCGGAATTCATTGGGGTAGGTTCCATCGAGTTCGTTTACCAACAGGTATACATCGATATCGCCATCATTATCATAATCAAAAAAGGCCGCCATCTGTGTGCCGGCATTATTTGACAATCCATATTCCCCGGCTTCTTCTTTGAAAACGGGGATCCCGGTTGTTTTATCAATACCCTGGTTAATATAAAGGAGGTTCTTTCTTTCAGAAACCGGAAGCAAAACCGCCACACTCACATAAATGTCCATAAGGCCATCATTATTTATATCTATAACACTTACCCCTTTACACCATTTTTCATTTCCGCCTACTCCGGCAATACCTGTTACATCTTCAAACTTCATATTTCCCTTGTTCAGGTATAATTTATTTGGCACCTTGTTACCTGTGAAATAAATATCCGGTAGCCCGTCATTATTAAAATCACCGACACCCACACCGCCTCCATTGTAGAGGTATTCGTAATTCATTATATTCAAAGTGTCGTTCTCTGTAATTTGATTATTGAAGTGAATGCCGCTATGCGCCGCATTTACTTCGCGAAACATTGTCTGTTTTTGTTTGCAGGAAAAAAGGCAGGAGGCAAAAGCTATGAAGAAGAACAAATGTTTCATAATTGCGTAAAAGGGATTATGCGGCCAAATATTCAGCCAGTAATACTAACGGGAATTTTGCCAGGGATTGCATACGTAAACTACACAAAAATTAGCTGGGTTTCGACAAAAATAACGAGTAATCGGGTTTTTTCGGGAATGCTTTTTCGACGAATATAATTGTAAATTAGCTGTTCCTGATTTTCTAAATTAACCACATGAAATTTTTTTCCGGTTTATTTGCCTGCCTGCTGACAACCTCTTTTGTTTTTGCCCAGCAAAAAACAGATATATGGAAAATCAGTGCCAATAAAATCGACCCCTCTGGGTATTATGGCATTACCGTTGCCAATGGTATGATAGGCATTGTTTCATCTGCTGAACCGTTTAAAGTTAAAGATGTGGTATTGGCCGGAGCATATGATTTGTATGGGCGTGGCAGGGTTAGTAATTTTCTTCGAAGCTTTAACCTGTTAAATATGCAAATGGACATTGATGGGCGGCGCGTAACTGCCAATGAAACTGGCAATATGAAACAGGAACTGGATATGAAACATGCCAGTTTTACTACTTCCTTTGATTATGGCGATAAAGCTACCATTTCCTATACCTATTATTCTTTACGTCAATTGCCATTTACCGTATTGATGGATGTTACGGTTACTGCCAGGAAAGAGATCAGCCTGGGCGCAGCCAGTGTGATGGAAGCGCCGGATGCCTTGAAAGACGTTCAGAATTATTACAATGAAATTGATCGGCCGCATGTGGTAATCAGCCTGCTTACCTCTTCCGCAAAAAGCCCAACCGGAAAATTATTGATGTGCGCCTCCAATACTTTTTTATTCAGCGAACCCCATGGCCAGGAGCCAAGGGTGATCCATGAAATGTGGGACAATAATATGCACCTGATGAAGTTCGGTAAAAAAATAAAAGCCGGCGAAAGTTACCGGTATTCTATCGCCGGCACATCTATTACTTCAGCTCATCATGATGATCCTTTGAATGAAGCGGAACGCATGACCATCTTTGCCAAACTGGAAGGACGAGAGCGCCTTATCAATTTTCATAATAAGGCATGGGATGAACTATGGAAAAGCGATATACAGGTAGAAGGCGATGACCAGTCGCAACAGGATATTCACAGTATGCTGTACCATCTCTATTCTTTTGTGCGCGAAGGAACGGATATGAGTCCATCGCCCATGGGTTTAAGCGGGCTCGGTTATAATGGCCATGTATTTTGGGATACAGAACTATGGATGTATCCTTCCATCCTGGTGCTGCATCCCGAAATGGCGAGGAGCCTTGTGGAATATCGTTACCAGCGTTTACCGGCCGCGCGGAAGAATGCTTTCAATCACGGGTACAAAGGCGCCATGTTCCCATGGGAGAGCGCCGCCAGTGGCGTGGAAGAAACCCCGGTATGGGCATTGAGTGGTCCGTTCGAACACCATATCACTGCCTGCGTTGGGATAGCGGCCTGGAATTATTATTGTGTAACGCAGGATAAAGAATGGTTGAAAGAAAAAGGATGGCCCATATTAAAAGAAACCGCCGATTTCTGGGTAAGCAGGGTAGAAAGGAATGGCCCCGGAAAATATGATATCAAAAATGTGGTGGCCGCCGATGAGTGGGCAGAGAACGTAGACAATAACGCGTGGACCAATGCCGCCGCCCAAGCGGTGCTGCAGAATGCCACGGAAGCCGCAAAATTATTGGGCCTTACTGCCGATCCCGATTGGCTGCAGGTCGCCACTAATATTCCCATATTGAAAATGGACAATGGCGTTACACGTGAGCATGCCACTTATAATGGGGAAGGCATTAAGCAGGCAGATGTGAACCTGTTATCCTATCCTTTAAAAGAAGTGACGGACCCCGCACAGATCAGGAAGGACCTCGAATATTATGAAACCAGGGTGCCAAATGAAGGTACGCCGGCTATGACACAAGCCATTTTTACGTTGCTGTATGCAAGGTTGGGTGATGGCGAAAAAGCGTATCACTTTTTTAAAGACGCCTATGTTCCCAATCTTAATCCGCCTTTACGGGTAATCGCTGAGACCAAAGGCGGTACGAACCCATATTTTGCCACCGGGGCGGGCGGTATCGTGCAAAGCATTCTGATGGGATTTGGCGGGCTTGAGATCACGCCAAAAGGCATCATTCAGGTGAAATCTGCCCTGCCAAAACAATGGAAAAGCCTTACTATCACTGGTGTTGGACCGGAAAAGAAAATATTTTCCGTTAAACAATAATGTATTATTTTCACATGTCGTGAAACGGATTGCTTCTATACTGCTATTGGGGATACTGCTCTTTAACTGGGGCGGATACCGTTTATTAACCAATTATTTTGAGGGTAAGGCAGACATACAAATGCAGGCTGACCTTGACCAGGATAAATATAACCAATCCGACCTTGTCAGTATCAAGGTTTCAGCAAGCCTTCCATACGGAAGCAGTTCAGAAAAATTTGAAAGGGTAGAGGGTAATATTGATATCAACGGTATTACCTACACGTATGTAAAACGCCGTTTTTACAAAGATTCACTGGAATTACTTTGTATCCTGAATACGGCCCGGGCAGGCATTAAAACCGCCCGCGATGAATTCGCCAAATTAGCCAACGATTTTGTCATCGATAATTCTTCCAAAAAGGCACCTTCTCATCAAACTCATGCGGCAAAATTCTCAGTGCAGGATTTTACAGATGATCATCATTTCTTTTCCTGGCAGTTTAGAGATCCTGATTTATCCGGAACCTGGCACCCGGTGATCTTTGCAGACATGAAGTCTGAATACCTCAGCCGCTTGGATAAGCCGCCGCAAGCTTAAGGTTGGTTCCATTCCATTAAGCAAATTGCTATTATTCTTATTAAATTTTCAGTAGGATGAAC
>JAOQAL010000613.1 GCA_025963615.1 Chitinophagaceae bacterium
AATTTTTGCGTGGGTGCTGGGATGGTAGCAAATGGCGGAAAGCTGAAGATCCCCATGAAATTATTAACTACCAATCGCTGTTTGCTAATAATAACTACTTCTAAAAAAGGTTTGGCACAAAATAGTAAGTGGCTGTCTCAAAATGGTTATTTTAAAATAATCCCGCAGAGATGTTGAGAAAGTAAAGATTGATTCTTACCAGTTCATTTCTTTGCGCCCTTTGCGTGAAACATTCCTTTCGAGACAGCCTCCTCTACCCCACAAAATGTTCCCGCTGAACAAGAAAGCAAATTCGTCGGATTAGAGAAGTCACCCTGCCCCAGAGGGGCATTTTGTGGGTAGCGGATTGATTTTTATCAGTTCAACTCTTAGCGTTCTTTGCTTCTTAGCGCCCTTCGCGTGAAACATTCCTTTCGAGACAGCCTCCTTTTCTTATAAGGACTTTTTAATTCTTCCTGGAAGTAGTTGCAATCGTGACATCAATCAGAATTAAATTCCTGCTCCTTAGCTTTCTGCAAGGCCTTGGCATCTTTAAGCGGTAAAATCAGGTTGACCAGGATAGCAACTTTTACAATGATTCCACTAAATAAACCTTTCAATACTCCAACACCACCTTCGTCCATGCCATTTCCAATGACACTCAGTATAATTATTCCTATAAATGCAATTAAGCCCATAATGACCGCGGTATAAGACTTCTTTTTTGTCCAGAAAGCGAGAGCAACAAAAATACCGGCTTCCACCAACGCGATAATAAAGATCAGCAGACTGAATCCACTTTCTGTTTTGAACATATTTATCATTTCACTTGCGAAGATTAATCCGCCTGCCCAAAACAAAGCGTTTCTCGCCTTGCGAACGGCTCTTTCATAACCTTCTACTTCTATCTGCTGTAGCCCGCTGGCATAATCTGCAATTACATCCTGTTGTTCAGTGCTATTGTCCGGTGTCATAAAAAGGGTTTGACACAAAATAGTAAAAGCAATCCCAAAAAGGAACTGCTTTTACATGATTTTTAAAAATATGGTTAAAACCCCCTGGGTACTTCCAGGGGTATATCCCTTTTCAGCATGTCATTGCGGTTACCCATCTCCCAGGCAGTATAGAATACTAATTGGGCCCTTTTACTCATCAGGGTATAATTAATTTTTTCCGGGGTATCGGTGGGTTTGTGATAATCAGCGCCCAGCATCCCATCATAATAAAAAATGATCGGCACGCCATTCTTTGCAAAATTATAATGGTCACTACGGAAATAGATCCGCTGCGGATCTTTCGGATCATTTAATTTATAATCCAATTCAACCTTTGCATATTTTTTATTGACAGCCTCGCTGATTGTCTTCAGATCGCTGCTCACTTTATCATCTCCTACCACATACACATAATTTGTTGAGTCGCCCTGTCTGCGGCTTGAATCACTACGGCCAATCATGTCAATATTCAGGTCAACCGTTGTTTTGTTCAATGGAAACACCGGGTGGTTGACATAATATTCTGATCCCCATAATCCTTTTTCTTCGCCACTCACAGTCATAAATACAATACTCCGCCTCGGGCCTTTACCGGCCGCTTTGGCTTTGGCAAACGCTTCCGCTATTTCCAGTACACCTACCGTTCCACTCCCATCATCATCGGCGCCGTAATAAATTACGGTATCTCTTTTGCCCAGGTGATCATAATGGGACGTAATAAAAACAGTCTCATCTTTCAGGTCGGT
Organism: Chitinophagaceae bacterium; assembly: GCA_025963615.1. Taxonomy (GTDB): domain Bacteria; phylum Bacteroidota; class Bacteroidia; order Chitinophagales; family Chitinophagaceae; genus JAFDYH01. Next base: position 1,721 of record JAOQAL010000613.1, read on the forward strand.
TCCTTCAAGCACAGCCATAACATTCGATGCATAAGCCAGCGTAGTAACTTTCGAGTAACCAAGACCGATATTTGCCTTATATGTTTTTTTGGCTAAGGGCGATGTTTTCATTTTATCAAAAATATTCTTCCCCTCATCACCCAGCATATTTTCTGCGACGGCCGCCGATATAGTAAATAGCAGCGGAAACATGTTTTTCTGGTAGCCGTTTAGATTATACTGGGCTGAAACCGCTGGTATTTTACGGGGAAATCCGGTTGATGCGACAAGCAGCGCGGCGGCTCCTTTCTTTTGCGCATTATTGTATTTTCCAAACCAGGATGATGGCGAACGGGAACCATTTACGGATGGTTTATAATCTGCCGGTGCACCATCTAAGATTAGTACCAACTTACCGCTAACATTAAGATCTTTATAATCATCTCTGTCTCCATCCACAATGCCATAACCCGCAAAAACGATCTCAGAAAAACGCATTTCAGCAGTATAATTAGTATTCCCGGTTGGTTGAAAATCTTTGTTTATTTCATAACTTTTTTCATTCACGGTCACGGTAGCACCTGTCATTGAATCTTTGTACACAGGATACTGTAACCGGTAGCTTCCGTTATTGCCCGGAAGTAATCCCAATGAACGAAAATGATTTTCGATATAATCAGCGGCCCGGTCGAGGCCGGGAGAAGGAGTTCCTCTTCCTTCCATTTCTTTACTGGCGATAATGTAAAGATGTTTTTTTAGATCATCGGCTGTGATGGTTTTTGCAAAGGAAACCGGGTTGAAGCTTTTTTGTGCCTGTATTGCCAACACGGGAAAAAAAAGAATAACTACAATAATTTTTTGCATAATTATTTTTAATTTTTATCAATAAAAGAAACCCCATACTTAAAAGGATTAAGTTATGGCCGTCAATAAAGTTTTGCTGAATGGTAAATTGAATAATGTCAGGTGCAGGCTATTTTTCCAACACGTTTTTCGTGGCGGCCACCTTCGAAGCCGGTTGATATGAACATCGCCACCATTTTTTCGGCATCCCCTTCCCGGACAAAACGGGAAGGGATACAAATGATATTCGCATTATTATGTTCGCGGGCCAATTTAGCTAGTTCCTCGCCCCAGCAAATGGCTGCTCTTACACGCTGGTGTTTATTAGCGGTAATGGCTACGCCATTGCCGCTTCCGCATACTAAGATTCCGAAAGCGGCCTCACCGCTTTCAACAGCGTTGGATACCGGATGCGCATAATCGGGATAGTCAGCGGACTCTTTTGAATGGGTTCCGAAATCTTTATAAGCAAAACCTTTGCCTTCCAGAAAAGAAATCAGGTCTTCTTTATAGTCAAAACCGGCATGGTCACTGCCGATGGCGATAGGTTTTTTAAGATCAAAATCAGATTTCATAAACCAATGAATTAATAATTGATAATTCAAATTAGCGGGCCAAAGTTACAGAAGTTAAAACGTACCGTTTAACTCCATTCTTTTTCGTCTGCTATTTTCCTGTCTTTTTCTACTTTTGATGCAAGCAGAATGCTCGCCTCAAATAATACGTATAAAGGAATGGTAACCAGCATCAGGCTGAATGGATCTGTAGAGGGTGTGATAATAGCCGCAGCTATCAAAACAACCACAATGGCATGACGCCGGTATTTTCTTAAAAAGGTTCCTGTAATTACACCCAGTTTCGCCAGCACCATCACCAACAACGGCATTTGAAACAAAATGCCAATACCCACCGTGGTATAAATCAGGTTTTCAAGATAATCACCGAAAGTGGGTTTTATTTCTATTAAAGGACTTAGCGAATACGAAAAATAAAAGTTGACCATAAAAGGAGTCAAAACATAATATCCAAAAGCGACCCCCACAAAGAATAAAGCGGACACCGAAAAAATAACACCCTTGGTTCTCTTTAATTCCTTTTCTGTAAAAGCAGGTTTTACAAATTTCCAGAACTCCCAGAAAACGTAAGGGAATGCAAGAATAAAACCTCCGACAAATGCAATGGTAAATGAAGACATGAACTGCTCTGTCATGGCATTACTTAAAAAACTCACCTTAACATTGGAAATACAAAGTGTTTCGCCAAGATGTAAATAACGACCGACCCGGCAAAGTATACCATAGGTAACAAAATCAGAGTGAGCAGGACCCAGTACAATTTTGTCAACCACATCGTTAACATAAATAAATATAACAATTGCCCCGATTAAAACAGCAATCACTGAACGCACAAGATGCCAACGCAACTGTTCAAGATGATCAATAAAAGACATTTCTGCCGCTTCACCCTTTCCCTTATTTCTCCTGTTAAAAAAATCCAGTAATGCCATGTTATTTATTAAAGAGGGGCAAAGATAACCACGGATTACTCTGTTTGTTTGGTTTTTTGAGATATTAATAAGCGGGGCTTGGGACAGGTTAAGTTTGGCAGTCCGCCTGCCTGACTGTCGGGGGCCAGAACGAATCTATGAAGGACCTTCGTTCATCCATCCCACTGGAACGCATGGGTGTCAAGTTAATTTTGATAGCAAGTCTGTGGCATGCTGTCAAGGGAGTAGCGATAAACTGCTGAGGTTACAGTAGCACAGAAGCCCCATCAGGGAACCGTCCAGAAAACAGCCTGTCCCGATTTTTATCGGGAAGGCGTATTCGTTTTACCCGATAAAAATCGGGACTTTTTTTGTCGCAGATCCCG
>JAOQAL010000664.1 GCA_025963615.1 Chitinophagaceae bacterium
ACTGAAGTCCAGGTCGATGTGTTTCATATTCACCGCTATGTTTTTGATGTTTTCAACCAACTGGTCAACACCAAAACTATCAAAGAACTGATTCCGGTCATTTTTGTAAAGCGTCTCTACCGTACCACCATATTTCTCGTTATCGTATAGGGAGGTAGATTTTGCCTCCGCCAGCATCACCTTTCCAAAATTCCGGATATAAATATCGCCGGCTTCTATTCCCTTTGATTTAATCTTTAATTCATCGAATGTCCTGACCAGAAATGAATGATGCACTGAAAAAGCAAAAGTGAGGATCTCCTTAACATAACTTTCAAAGAAGTAGCCAATAATGGATTTATAATCTTGGAACTTAAGCTCCTTACCATTTAACTTTTTCTTCCCTTTGAGATAATCGAACCAAAAGTCATTGATGAATTGCTGATAGGCTTTATCTAATAATATACTATTATCGGTGAGGATATAATGCCCCTTGTCCCGGTGATAAAACGGGCTTTTGCGGATATTTAAAAGCTTAATGACTTCCTCGTTGTCAAATCGCTTTGATAAAATATCAAATAAATATCGGAATGGATGATCGTCCGGTACTACGTAGTAAAAATTCAGGTCTTTATATTGGTGTTCATTTGCAAAAAACATTTGCAACAATTCGAAAATAAAACGCTCATAGGTAATCGCATAAACAGTGCTGAAGTATGTAGTTAGATGGTCTTTCAACTCCGCGTCTTTGCTCAGATAGTCCATCAGTTTTAAACCCCGCTGCATAATAAACAAAGGATCGTTAAGCAAGATTGATTCCGCCAGTGGCAGCAATTTAGGATTAAGCGACTCAAAAGTTACCGGTTCATCCTCCTTTGACTTTTTTTGCTGCGTGATATATTCATTGATACAAAGCAGGTATTGAAACAATGGCTCCCAAACAGCCGGTGTCATTTTATAATCAGCAATAACTGGAATATTCGACTGCAAAATTTCTTCTATTGCAAACATACAGGATTGCCTGCTAAACAGGTTTGTTTTGCTGCCCTTAGTTAACCTGTTAATCAACAGGATATATTTATTGGCTAACCTTTTGTCTTTGCCACAAAAGTGAAGTAACTCACGCTGTTGAGCAGAAATAGAAGAATCCACCTCTTTGGAAAACCTGCCTTTCAGCCGAAAATTTAAGCCGGCGATTTCCCCGATCAGATGATCTTTTGATATATGATTAACCAATTCCAGCCGGTCAGCCGGTGTGTCTAAATCTAATATGTCGTGATAGCCTAGAACGACATTGGTAGTAGGTAAAGTATTAGGTCGCTGTTTCATCTGCTATAAAAATAGTGATAATACGTTTGATTATAATTAGATACCTACCTTTATAAGGTTTAGTCCCATAACAGTACGATATTATAAATGAACGAAGAAGAAATAAGAGGGAATTTATTATTGCCGTATTTAAGAGACCTTGGTTTTGATGCTTCAGAAATATCATTAGAAAGATCTTTTACGATCAGGCTGGGGAAACATCGCCATGCTATCAAAGGCAGGTCAGATATTTTATGCAAGCGGAACGGTAAAAACCTTTTCATTATTGAACTAAAAAATGATAAGGTCGTAATCTCGCAAGACGATATAGATCAAGGGATATCTTATGCAAGAGCTCTTGATGAAATAGCACCTTTTACAATGGTCACCAACGGAAAGGTAACCCGTATTTTTGATTCCGTATCCAAGGTGGAACTTACCGGCAAGAAAATATCTGAAGCATCAGACTTTTGGCAAAATGACTGCTCACTTTCGACCGATGTAGAATTAAGAATTAGATATGAGGCGCTAAAAAAATTCGTGTCGCTCTCGGATGAAAATCTACAAGCATTCTGCAAGAATCAGGTTCAGGACAGAATGGGGCCAATTATCGGCAATATCGAATCACCAAGCGCAAAATTTGTCACAGAACTTTACGTCCAAAGAAACGATCTACGAAGTCAGTTTGTAGACTTTATCGATTCGCCAGCATCGGCTTTTGCTATTATTGGAAGCGCCGGGGTTGGAAAAACAAACGCGATATGTTCGCTTGCGTTACAGGGTTTAGCCAATAGTTTTGTCTTTTTTTATAATGCAGCAATCATCAACAAATCGCCATTAGAGCACATAACCCAAGATTTGAATGGTGTTTTTTCCAGCAAAAGTGAAAATGATACCGTTTTAAAAAAGCTGGATGAGCTGGGACGCTTTATCAATAAAAAAGTGTTTTTGTTTATAGATGCGATAGATGAAAGTATAAGTAAAGACTTAGCCATAGAATTGAGCGAGATAGCGCTTGCCATCAGAAATTTAGATCAGATTAAGCTTTGTATAAGTTGTAAAGACAATATTTGGTCACAGATTATCAAACCAAATAATACTCCCACCCATTTATATGAAGAATTAGGTAAATTCAGAAGTGTTATACCGAACAGTAATTGTCCTGGTTATTTACTCGAAGATTTCACCGATGATGAATTAAAGAACATTATTCCCCTTTATAAGAAAGCATTTGGTTTCAAGGGATATATCTCTAACCGATTACTGAGCGAATTAAAGAACGGCTTCTTTTTAAGGATTTTCAGTGAAGTCTACAGCGATAAAGAAATCCCAAAGACGATAGATGACAAGCATTTGATTAACGAATACCTGAAACAATCATTAAATAAAACCAATATCGGTGTTCAAACCGGCCTTAGGATACTTTCCCAGGTCGGAAGAGTGTTAATTGATCAAAAATATCGCGCGTTTGACGAATTTGAAGATCTTGGAGTCACCGTTGATAAATTATTGGAAGCCTTAAACTATCCGCTGGATAAAGATATCCCAGAGGACTTGTTTGCGCGAAATATCCTTACAAGGTCTAATCAGAAAGACTCTTATCATATTTCCTTTTACTATTCTAAGATTCGCGACTATATCGTCTGTTTTCACACCTTCAAATTAGATCAACTTGACGACCAAAAGTTTGCCGAAATTCTTGAAGATCTGTATGAAAACTATATCGGTCAAAGTGCTATAGCCTTCTATATTGAAAATGCCGCTTATAACCATCAGCAGGTGCTGATCGAATACAAAAAACAGAAAGCGCTAAGCTTCGTAAATAAATACAATGTTTATCTGGAAGAGCATTTTGGCAATTTTAAAGAATTATTTATACCGCGAACGAAAGGGGATATTGGAATAGTTTTTCCAATAGATGTTTTAAAAAATGACGGTTATGCGTTGTACCCAATGCCAACCGGGAGTTCAAAAAAAATTATTTATGAAGATTTTCGGGATCCTTTTGCAGGACATTACTACGAAAGCAGAATGTTTGAAATTGGTGTCGATTCCGTGCATGGGAGCCATATTTCGTTGTTAAAGCGGAATCAGGATGAGGTGATTACTGAGCGAATATTTAAGCAGTTAAAAAACATTATAGAAAAGGGGCGGTTAAATCCGTTATCCTCTGACTTATTGCTTCTTGAGCAAGTGGCGTTAGTTGTATATTATTATAGAAAAGAGCTTAACCTGGACTCAAAACTTATTGATTACAATTTGCCGCGATTTGAACAAATCTATCCTATTCATCTACAAGATATTCAGAACCGCATAAAACGGTTCCGCGCATTAAGGTATTACCAAGACCAACGTTTGCCTCAGAATGAGTTAAACTTGGCAGTTGAGCAGGTAATGGAAAGTAAGATCGAAATACCTAAATTAAATATTACCGGTGATTTTCCGCCCCTTGAAATATTATCGGATATCATTGCAGTGCTCCAAGAAAAAGGATATGAATTCCTCGAAAAACACCATCTGCCCTATCCAGATAGAACCGTAGATGAAACCCGTCAATTTTGCCAGCTAAATAATATTCGGCATATCGGTCAGATGAGATCCTGTCAATTTACGGCCGATCAAGCCAAAATATATATTGAAAGTTTTTTTAGAAGTGTGGAGCAATGCTACAAAGAGTTTGTTGAATGCCTTTTTCCAACGTTCAAAGATCGGTTTTCCTTCTATCAAAGCATGCCGCATGATTACTTTTTCTACTTGAAAGATTCAAATGTCTTACAATGGGGTACGTATGGTTACCAATCTTCCAAAGATGGAGAGATGAAGTTTATTTTTAAGGAACATTTAACATTGGAGCAGGCAAGTAAGGAAGATGGAATAAGGGTTTTACGGGGATTCTCATTTGAACAATTCTTGCATAGAGGTTATTATAGCCACATAAAAACCTTTGATAAAATCAACACCTCTAAGGTGGATGATTTTTGTATTCTACGTGAATGGGTGTATAAGTTGCTTAAGAAGGATATCAGAGAGATCCTTGAAGAACACGGTTCCGCCATCTAGAAGCCAATACTCAAAATCAATATAAACTCATTGTTGTACTAGCCAGCTAGTAATCGCTTTATCGAAGAATTATGCGATCGTTTCTTACGAAGACTCTATCTCATCCAAGGTGCTCAGGACTTTTATCATCGCAGTGGAATCCTCATAAGATTGGCGGGATCATCGCCGTTAGTAAAAAAATCTTTCGGAAATCACAGTAAGGAAGGTTGCGGCTTAAATCCGATCAAAAACCAGTTACAATATTACAATGTTCAGAATATTTTCTTTTCTGAATCTCCGAATATTCAGGAAAACGGCTTGCCGGAAGAACCAAAGACCAATGGCAAGGGATGAACCTTGCTGACAGGTGCAAAGGCTAAAAAACTGTTCACTGATTTCGGACTTGAAGAAGAACTACCGAATTTTGAACAACAGGCCAATGAATTACGCGATGAACTGAAGCAGAACAGTTTCTTTTAAAGTCTATCCGAACCCGAGCAAAAAAAGATATTCAAAGACGACCAAGCCTATTATCTCAACCGAGAAGCTATCGAAAAGCGTATTGGTACAGACGAATCACATTTGAAAGCCATGTACCGCCTGCTATCTCTACAGGCACATACTTTACCTATGGCCTTTTCCCGCACGATCGAACAACGTCGCGGCACCGGCGTTGAAACCAACACCGAGCTGCATTATATGAGTATGGCCATCGAATATATCATCCCCGACCTGCAATTGGCCACACGCCAGATCCTGGAACTTTACCCGCCGACGCTTAACGGCCTAAATGAACGGCAATTGCTATTGCTCAACGACGCCTTTGTGCATTATGATGACGCCTTTTCGAATTAATTACAGATGGAACACAAGCTAAATTTCTAATTTAATAGATGGTGACAGCAAACATCATAACTTTAAGAAATGGAAGCCCCATTTTTCGAGGTTGATAGCAAGGATATTTACTTGGAACCATTTGCGGCGCCAAGCCAGAGGGTTATGAATTGCCGGTGAATGCCAAGGGGCTGGTTTTTCCATATTGCTGCACCTATCAAATTCCTTTATCTCACAAAAAAATTGTAATGGATATCCCTAACCGGATATCGAACTCGCAAAAAGTGCAGCTATATAATAAAGGAAGCCTGATATAGTCCGATTAAAATCGGTATAGATTTTAATTGAAAAATTCGAACTCGTTTTGACAGGACTTAACCACCTTTTTATCACTTCGTTAAGTATTGTAGGAGAATCGAACTCGTAATAAATTAACCATCACCTCTGCAATATATTTAGATTAGAAGTAGCCTAAGCCCCTTAATCTTTTTATAAAGTGTTTCGAATTCTGTATCATGGGAAATGAAAAGTTACCAAAGTTTAACACTACTATTCTGGCATCGAAAATCAAAAGCAGATTCAATGGGACTCGCTCCAGTTATCTGCAGAATGAGTATTAAGGGAGAAGATTCGCAGGAACTTTCCATTGGGCGAAAAGTACATCTGAATAACTGGGATATTGAAAATAAAATTGCGAAGGGTAATGGTGAAGAAAAGAAAATAAATCTTAAAATAAGCGAAGTAACGGTTGATCTTAACAGAAAGTTTTATTTACTCCAAACGCGTTATGACCGTATAACGCCATTAATGCTTAAGAATTCATACAACGGATTACATGTAACACTAAACAAAGGCGCACCTCAGGTAAGACAAGTGTCTACTCTAATGCAAACCGTAGATAAACATATCTTGAATTTTACTAAGATGGTCGAAAAAGAACTCAGGTCTAAAGAAACCTTGAAGCAATGGACGTCTACAAGTAAAAGAATTGGAGAGTATTTGGTTTCGTCTTTAAAAGTTAAAGATATCGACTTAGAAAACATAGATTACTCTTTTGCGGTTGGTTTTTACAAATATTTAACGGTTGATCGAATAAAAATACTGGGAGAATCATCAGCAAAAAAACAAATTAAAAATCTCAAGGAAATTTTAACTTTTGCTGAAAGAAACAATTGGATAACTAGAAACCCTATTCTTAGATTCAAATGCGGCGGTGGCGAAAAAGATATACCTCCACTGGAATATCATGAAGTTGAAACCATTTGGAATAAGGAAGTTCCTGTTCAACGATTAGTAGAAGTACGAGACGCTTTTATTTTTCAATGCTTTACGGGCTTTGCCTTTCAGGACGTTTTTGCGCTAACCACTGATAATATAATTAGAGTCGGCTTAAGTGGCGAACGCTGGCTTATCAAGGAAAGAGGAAAAACTGGCGTTAGCGAAACAGTCCCTATCCTACCTATTATCGAAGAAATTATTGAAAAATACAAAGAGCACAGCTGTCGGCTAACAAAAAATTCATTAGTACCTGTTAATAACAATGCACGGTATAATAGCTACCTAAAAGAACTTGCCGTTGTTTGTGGGATTAACCGTGATTTAAATACGCATTTAGCAAGACATACATTCGCAGATATTATGTTGAATATTCTTGGATTCTCTCTAGAAGAAGTAAGTAAAATGCTTGGCCATAAAACAATAAGAACTACACAGAGATACGCCAAAGTAGGAAAGAATAAGATTAGTAAGACCTTAGAGCGGGTTAAAGGAATACTTTTTACCGATGAAGGCAAACTAAGGAAAATTGTGGCTTAAGTCCGATCAAAGATCAATTACATTCTATTAGAATATTCAAAAAAAATCTTTTCTGAGTTCCTAATACCCCGGAAACAACTTGCCAGAAAAGCCAAATATCAATGGTCGAGGATGAACCGACTGACAGGCGCAAAGACTCAAAAACACCGGAAATTTAACCGCATCGCGAAGATCGCCAAATTGAAAAATATTCCTGATGGGCTGAGGGAGGTTATTTTCTTAAAATGCAGTTAACTAGCTCCTTAATTTCTTCGACATAAATCATATGTTGTTCAATCGTTTGTTCATCTTCGTTTAAGATGTAAGATAATTGAAGGGCTTTGATATCCTTACTTCCGATAAGTCGCTTTACTTCCGGTTGATAATAATGTTCCAGTTCGCCTTTTGACCAGATAAAGACTTTATTATCACGCAAGGTTTGCTGCAGTTTTTCGAAAGACTCTTTGCCCATGGTATCAATAATAACCTTTTCACGGTCGCCTTTCGTATAACGTGTTTGCATATAGCTAACGATATCGTGCAATTCGGTGCTGTCTTGATCAATGGTACCCTCAAGAATCTGCTCGAAAAGATGTTTTAGTACTTGCGCATCGAAATTTTTTTCGACATTCTTGATCCGATCGTCGATGCGCTGATAATCCACCTCCATTTGCCCGATAGCGCTCTTAATACGCCCGATATCTTCAACCACGGTAGTTAACTTAAGATAGTCGGCTAGTTTACGGACCTCGTCTTTGAAACAGTCGAGATCACCGACAATGAGATAATCAATTTGGAAACAATCGAGCATCTTGGCATAAATCAGAAAACTGCCTTTGCCGTTAACCCTAGCAACAGAAATATTATCATAGTCGAGTTTTTGGCGAACTCCGATAACTTTATCAACTATTGCTGGTATCAGGAAAACTTCTCCACCTTCAACAAGGATAACCTTATCCGCAAAAAATATTTCACTATTATTCGACCAGAGAAATCGTTTCAGCTCCATCGTAACCAGCCCAGAGGTATCACGGTCGAGTTGCTTGGCAATTGTAAAGTTACCAGCCGGATCTTTAAACACCCTAGTGATATTAAACAGGTCAACGTGCTTTAAATATTCCGTGGAATGCGTACTTATGATAAGTTGGCGTTCTTGCGTTTCAGAACCTTTCAGAAATTTGTTAAGCTCAGCGGAGATAACCCGGCGTGCCTGCGGGTGAAGGAATAGTTCCGGTTCCTCCGCGATCAACAGTGAACTATTGTTATGGTATTCATTGCAATAAAGCGAAAATAACGCAATAATAACTGCACTTTGAATCCCTGTTCCTTTTTCATGGATTGGCCGATCGATGCCGTCATTAACAAACAACTGTACATTTTTATAGAGTTCATCTTTTGCATTATCAAGGAATTTAAAAGATATTGCTTTATGGGCAATCGCACCTTCAAGCAATGTTTTGACTAATTGGATATTGCTGGCGAAGACAATATCTACTCTGCTTTTGATCTCTTCGGCGCTCTTTCTGATCAATTCTTCATAGCTTCTACCTGATGCTTCTTCCACTTGCGACTTGTTTTTATTCCAGATACCGGCTATCAGTTTACCAAACCAAGTATAGTGCACAAGTCTGAGTTCTGTTTTATGGCTCCGGGTCGCACTAATCACCGTAGTGGTTAATAAAGAGTCCCGTAATTTTTTAGAAAGAAAATGGCTTAGCCAAAAATGGCCTTCAGCACATTGGACGATAAGACCAAATCCCATTTTTTCATCATCCGTCCGCGATTTGCAGAAAAAAACTTTCAGTCTTCGCGCGGCTTGGATAAAGGTGTAAAGCGAGGCAGCGGGCATCCATTGAGTCTTTTTTAAACGACCGCCAGCATAGGTTTCCAGAATTTCGACCTCCGGGCGGTTTTCTAAGTCATCTAGACTTTGAAACAGATCATAGTTAACAACGATCGCACCACTGTCTTTGTTTTTTTGATAGAAATCTCCTGAGGTTCGTATACGCGAGAATGCCGATTGTTTTTTAATGCTGAGAATTAAATCCTGGTCAAGATCTCGACCTTCCAACGTGACCTCTAGAAACAGGTTTTCCGCCGGGACCTCAATCACTTCACCCGTATCCTCATCGACAGTTTCATAAGTATAAAAATCATTATCGCCTATAGGCTGAAAGGTCGGAAACTTCTCACCAACCAAGATCTCAATACCTTTGATAATATTGGATTTGCCGCAGTTGTTTTTCCCGACAATAACATTTTTACCATTAGCAAAGCGTACGGTAACCTCTTTAAGGCTGCGATAATTCGAGGCAAAAAACTGTGAGATATACATTTAGGCCGGTTTTAATCAAAGCTACTGAATTACCATAGAATATCTCCAGCCTAAGTTACATTTCTAGATTTCTACTAGCGCTTAATTGTGGCGAGCGAAACACTGGCGTTGTTTCCGGCGAGTAGAGACATGTTCGTAGTAACTATGTTCGATTTAGAATTCGATTGCGTCAGCTAATTGAATGCTTTGTTGGTAGTAAGCAGCTTGATCACTATACTTCTGGTTTTAAGCTGATTTCCCACGCCGTAGCGATGCGTACATAATCAAAATAGAGTCTTCCAAATCAAAGATGTTTTTTGCCAGAGATGCCGATAAAAGATATCTACAGCGGTCTAAAATAGAATTTATTACAGGGATCACGGGGCGTAATTCCGCCGGATCACATCTGAAGGTATAAATGAAATAGAGGTGATGACTTTTTAAATTGCAATAAAGTAATTGATTATTAAATAGTTAAATAAATCAAACCATAACCTTGATGAGTATTTTAGCCAACATTTAGTGCTGTTTCTTTTGTTGATGCCCAAACTAGTGCCCCTATTTTCAGAACATAATTTTACATAAACGCATATCATTGCGAAATAGGGATTTAAATTAATACACTATTGGGCAATTTTTCTTCCAGCGGGATCACATAAGGCGAATAGAATACCAGAATTCGCATCCGGTTTAAAGTAAGAGCCTCTTGAAAAAGAGGCTCTTTTTATTTAAAACACTGGACAATTCTTCGAAGGCTTTCGCCTGGCCATAGGTCCAGTTTATTTAGAGAGACTTTTTAGTATAGATAAAATTTCTTTGCTACTTACTTTTAAAAATGTGATGCAACACTTTTCCGTACAATTCATCCGGCAAAAAAGGCTTCACCACAATATCATCAATACCTATTTGCTTTATATCCTCCTCTATTTCATTAGGCAGATTGGCTGTAAGCGCTACAATTGGGATAGTCACCCCGTTTGCCCGCATTTTTTTTGCGGCTTCGTATCCGTCCATTACAGGCATGTGCAGGTCCAGTAATATCAATTTATGTTTGGTAACATCCAAT
>JAOQAL010000679.1 GCA_025963615.1 Chitinophagaceae bacterium
CAAAATGGTATAGTTATATTATTAAGAAATGACACGAGCCGTATGAAAGGAGACTGTCACGTTCGGTTCTGTGAGAGGCTTGCGGGTGAATCTCCCGATTGCCTACTCGGCGTGAAATATTCAGCAGGCATATTGAGAAAGAAGATTAATTCTTAACCCTTCATCTCTTTGCGTCCTTTGCATCTCTGCACCCTTTGCGTGAAACAAACTTTTCGCTCCATTATCTCTGTAAATGTTATTATATTGTAGTATTAATCCACTATAATTGTTTGTATAATATGGAGTTTCCAGGTTATCGCCTCTTTGATGTGCTGGCATACCAGCTTCAGAAGTTTCCGAAGGCAGACATGCTGAATGCAAAGACACAGGGTCAGTGGAAAGGTTATAGCACCGCTGAGGTACAAAAAACGGTCAACCGGTTTTCCGCGGGACTGCTAAAATTAGGGGTGAATGCAAACAATTATACCCCGGAAGGAAGTGATAAAATCGCCATCATAAGCAATAACCGGCCCGAGTGGATCTTTACCGACCTCGCGGTACAACAAACCGGGGCCATACTCATTCCTATTTATCCTACAACAAATCCACTCGAACTGGAATTTATATTGAATGACGCACAGGTGAAATACATTTTTGTTAGCGATGCGGAGTTGCTGGCAAAAATTAACGGTATAAAGAATAACATACCATCCGTAAAAGCCATCTATACATTTGAAAAGATAGAAGGCGCACAGCATTATACCAACGTAATAGAACTTGCCGATGAAGAAAGCCTGCAACAGCTCGAAAAAATTAAACTGCAAATACCCAATTCGCATCTGGCTACCATCATTTACACATCCGGAACAACCGGCACGCCCAAAGGGGTTATGCTGAGCCATAGTAATATCATAAGCTCTGTGTTTTTTTCCAAAATAAGTTTTCCTTTTGAAGATGCACCCCAGACTAAGGTGTTAAGTTTTTTGCCCCTGAACCACATTTTCGAAAAGTTGGTTACTTACATCTATCTGTTTAGTGGTATCAGCATCTATTATGCGGAAAGCCTGGATACGATTGGAGATAATTTGAAAGAGGTTAAACCCAATGGGTTTACTACGGTGCCCCGCTTGCTCGAAAGAGTGTACGAAAGGATCATGAGCAAAGGAAGTGAATTGAAGGGGATTAAACGCGCCTTGTTTTACTGGAGTGTGGCATTGGGTTCCAGGTATGATAATAATTTAAGTGGAGGGTTTCTTTATAATATTAAATTAGCCGTTGCAAGAAAATTAGTGTTTAGTAAATGGCGTGAAGCCCTGGGAGGAAATATCAATTTTATCGTAACTGGCGGCGCCGCCGCTTCTGAAAAACTGCTGCGAATTTTTAATGCGGCCGGGATACCGGTATATGAGGGTTATGGCCCCACGGAAAACAGCCCTGTTATCTGCATCAACCGTAAAGCAAAAGGAGGAATGGTGTTTGGTACGGTAGGTCCTAAGATCGAGGGACTGGAAGTAAAACTGGCGGAAGATGGGGAAATTTTAGCAAAGGGTCCCACGGTCATGCAAGGCTATTATAAACGTCCTGATCTGACGGCTGAAACCGTTATAGACGGATGGCTATATACCGGCGATATTGGGGTATGGGTGAATGATAAGTTTTTAAAAATAACCGATCGGAAAAAAGAATTATTCAAAACGAGTGGTGGTAAATATGTAGCGCCACAGCCCATTGAAAATAAAATGAAGGAAAGCCGTTTTATTGAACAGATCCTGGTGGTTGGACCGGAAAGAAAATTTGTTGGCGCTTTAATTGTTCCTTCTTCTACTGCCATAAAAGAATGGATGAAAGAAAATCAAAGGCCCTTTACCTCCATCGAAGATGCTATCCATAATGAAGCTATACTGAATTTATATAAAGAAATTATTGAAAAGTACAACCAGAATTTTAATCACGTAGAACAAATTAAACGTTTTGAGTTGCTTCCCCGCGAATGGAGTATAGAAACAGGAGAAATGACACCCAAGCTTTCCCTGAAGCGGAAAGTAATAATGGAAAAATATAAAGACGCTATAGAAAGAATTTATAACTAACCAGGATAAGACAGGCTATGCGCCATGGGTATTAATGAAATTGACAAGAGCTGCCGTGTTTTTTAAATTCATCTTTTTAAGGATATTATAACGGTGTACCTCAACTGTTTTAAGGGAGATCTCGAGTTTCTCCGCTATTTCCCTGGACGAAAGTCCCTCTTTAATTAACTGGACAATATCTATTTCCCGTTGCGTGAGTATATTCATATCTGGATGCGCCGGCCGATCCTCCAGTTCCTGTTCAGCTAATATATTTTTAACTTCATCACAAACATATTTACGGCCATGTGAAACTTCCATGATCGCTGAGATCATTTCTTCTTTCGATGAATTTTTGGTAACATATCCCATAGCGCCCAACTGCATCATCTTTTTAGCATAAACCGGCATCGTATGCATCGAAACACCGATAATATTTGAAGCAGGAGAATGCCGCCGTATAAGTTTCGTTATATCAAAACCACTAACCGGCGTCATGTTTAAATCCATTAAAACAATTTTGGGATGTTTACCCTTTGCGATCGATACAGCTTCATCTGCCGTCCCGGCGGTGCCTATAACCTGGAAACGGGAATCGCTATTCAGGATATAAGACCATGAGTCCCTTATTAACTTATGATCATCTACTAAAAGAATAGATATTTTGTCCATACGGTGGGGCCTTTTCGATCGATGATGTATACTTATATATATAATTTACAACAAAAGTATACTATATTCCTAATCAACTTTAGTAGTTCAATTCAGACCAGGGTAAAGTCCTAAGTGTAAATACTCATTCCTGCCTGCTGGTATTATGAGAGAATTTTATTTGTAAATGATTGAAATTCAGATAAAAATCGAGAGTATTTTGGCGTTTTTTGCCAAAGAAGTTTGACAGTAAAAACCACAAATAAATTTGAATTGCCATAAAATAGTTGATACCGAACAAGGATTATAAGAAGTAATTAAATTATAAAAACTCATGCACGGATCCTATTTTATTAAAACAATCTATCTTTATGCACTTAAATGAGATACCTGCAATCAATATTGAGAGTTGCGAGCATATTTTTAATTATCCTGCTTACGCAAAAGATGGTTGGCGGTTTGTATTTGCACAACTGGCTCCACGGTTCCAAATATGTTCTTTTCCATCCTGCTAACGAAAAGAAAGTCAACCAGTACAATTGTAGTTGTATTGATGATTTCTATTCACCTTTTAATGAGCCGGCAACTGTTTTTATTGACGCTCCATCCTCCGTTCAGGCTGTTTTTCAGGCGGTACCTGGAATTTCACTCCCGGCTGTTACCAAGTTTTTCCGTTCACTCAGGGGGCCTCCTGTT
Source organism: Chitinophagaceae bacterium (assembly GCA_025963615.1). Lineage (GTDB taxonomy): Bacteria > Bacteroidota > Bacteroidia > Chitinophagales > Chitinophagaceae > JAFDYH01. Next base: position 3,396 of record JAOQAL010000679.1, read on the forward strand.
TCATAGCATTCTTTTTGATTTTTAATTAGTAGGTGAGTTGACAGAAGACATTCTTTCTTCAAAAGAATAGGTGAGGCTCACCAGTAAGAATGATTTATTACATCACATAGGTAACCCCTTTTACAAATTATAATGGTATGAAACAAATTGCAATAGTAATATTGGTATACGTTATTTGCAGCAATAGTTTAGTGCATGGTCAGCAACGGGCTGAAAGAAGTATTTTAACAGGTAAAATAACTGATGTGAAAACAGGTGCGCCAATACCCGGGGCCACCATATTCATCCATGATACGAAAACAGGCGCCGCCGCCGGCGCGGATGGGACTTTTAAAACCTCGTCCATCCCCCCAGGAAAATACCTGGTGGAAATATCATCTATTGGTTATCAGACTATAATCGAGTCAATTGATGTGAAAGGCATTACAGAAAAGCAATTCAATATGCAGGGTTCAACCCTTGAACAGGAAGGCGTAACCGTGACCGGTGTTTCAACCCCTACCAGAATCAGGCAATCACCACAACCGGTTTCGGTTTTAAAAAGAGATGAATTGATTAAAATTAGTTCTACTAATATTATTAACAGCCTGGCACATCTTCCCGGCGTAAATACACTGACAACCGGTCCAGCCATTTCCAAACCATTTATCAGAGGACTGGGCTATAACCGGGTGGTAACAATAAACGACGGGGTGAGGCAGGAAGGTCAGCAATGGGGAGATGAGCACGGTATTGAAATTGACGATTACAGCGCGCAAAGGGTCTATGTATTTAAAGGACATTCTTCTTTGATGTACGGTTCAGATGCGCTCGCAGGCGTTATAAATATTCAATCCCAGCTGCCGGCGCCAGATGGTACCATCAAGGGTACGGTCCTTAGTGAATATCAAACCAATAATAAACTCAGGGGTTTTTATGGAAACGTGGGTGGAACTAAAAATGGTTTCAGCTTTAATGCTTACGGATCTTATAAAGGTTCAGAAGATTATAAAAACAAGTACGATGGTTATGTGTTTAATTCCAAATTCTATAACCAGAATTTTGGCGGTATGATTGGATATG
>JAOQAL010000412.1 GCA_025963615.1 Chitinophagaceae bacterium
ATCGGTACCATTGAAAACATGTACATGCATATCAATGATGCCAGGCGTAATATATAGTCCGCTAACATCGATAACCTGCCTGGCGTTCTTTACAGAAATATCTTTTGCCACCTGCACTATTTTGCCATTTGCGATGGCTACATCCATCTGGCCATTAATTTTATTTTTTGGATCAATCACATGCCCACCTTTCAATAATATATCTACCGTTTGTGCCTGCGACAGACCCACAGCAAAAAAGCAGAGCGCCATCAACAGGATGCTGGCTGGTTTTTTGAAAAAAAGGGGTGATGATTTTTTCTGGTTGAACATAAAAAAGTTTTACTGATTTTTGGACCTGGCTAAAGAACCCGCCTGTTGCTTTCGTCGCGTTGGACTTTTGTACTGCAATAGTTCCCTGCAGCAACAAGTCTTTATTCCTCTGTCTCAGGTCGCCAATGGCGGGCCACCGGGTACTATGATTTCCTGCTTTTTCATTTTAAAATTGCTGCGTTTGGCGGTAAATGTTGCCGTGCGGTATTCACCCATATAGATCGAGCCGCTGATCAAATCACCTGAAATTGTTCCTGAAAAAATAAAGGTAACCGAATCCGCCGGATGACGGTCTATACTGCGCAGTTTCACCTTATCACCTTCAATGGTTCCTGTTAATTCTCTTACCGTAAAATCTCCCTTATGAGAGCCTTTGAGCCAGTTGCCATCCTGTTCTATAAAGAGCATATGATTACTGGTACTGCTGAAGAATGCAATGGTGGCATCCCAGCTTCCTGAAAGGATGGCTGCTGGTTTAGCCATAACCGTATTTTTGGGAGAACGTTTTTGCGATAGCACATTATATAGACGTTCGGCAACAATCAGGTCATTTCCCGGTTGCATCTGGCCGGTAGTAATACTGATGGAAGACTTACCGTCTTTTGTCTGGCCTCCAATTTCAATTCTTGGCTTATTTCTGACAAGTTCTTCTGCAATCTCTTCACCCGTGATGTTGAGTTTTGCAGGATCCCAATAGATATTCAGTACGGGAGATCTGTTCGATAACTCCGTGGGTTCAAAAACTGAAGTCGTCACACCTTGTATGCCCGAAACTTTTTTAGCAATATTATCAAGCCAGGAAAGCCATGTTTTCCATTCGGCCGCATGATCTCTTTTTGTCCAGGTTTCTACTGCCGCCAACATACCCATCATTTCTTCACGGCCCACTTTATTGTCCCGACCGGGCCCATGATGCGGAGCGCTTGCCTGCCATGCCGACATCAGGATATCCTTTCTGCCTAATACCAATCCGGCGCATTGCGGACCACAAATAGCCTTGCCACCACTGTAAACTACCACGTCAGCACCCCGTTGCAGATGGATGTTCGGAATAGTAAGCACTTCTGCCGCGGCATCTATGAGGATCGGAATTTTATGCGGCTTTGCAATTTTCGCAATATTCTCCGTTGAGAGGGGCTGACCGGGTTCTGACTCCTTGTAAGACATGATATAGATCATAGCAGTTCGTTCATTCAATGCATTCTCTAATTCTTCCGGCGTGTTTACTTCAATGATCTTTACACCGGTATTCCGGATAGCGTGGTCATACACATTTCTTGACGATTTTGGAATCACGACTTCTGTTTTTTCAAATCCGGTCAGGTCGGGAATTCGTATTAATTTTTCGGGGTTACCACCGGTGATACAGGCGGCAGTTACATGTTTCATGCCGGCGGCGCAGCCCGCTGAAACCATACCCCATTCAGCACCGGTTATCTCCGCAAGTCGTTTACCAATACCATCAGCCAGTTCATCATACTGTACAAAATCTTTAGATGCTGCTTCCATCGCTGCACGAACTTCAGGGCGTTCAATGGATCCGCCGATGATGGTGAATGTGCCGCGGCAATTGATGATAGGTTCTACTCCAATGGATTGAAAGATATTGATGTCGGCTGGCAGTTCGCCGGCTACCGTCAATTGTTCAACATCATTTGCAAATAAAGATTTAAAGGGTATTAACGTTCCTGCTAACGGAAGCAGGGTAAAGCTTTTTATTATTTTCCGACGGTTCATAAGCATTGTTATTTAGTGGTATAATTAAAATGATAAAAATAAAGCACAAAAAAACAAAAGATCCATTCTGTTCCTATAAAAATAACCCCAAAACAGCAGAAAACACGGAAGTAAAAACCGGTTCAGATTCACCTGCTGCAGAATTGGAGAGATGATGAATTCGATAACGAGATTGTTGAAGTCGCGAAAAAGGCTTTGCAAATTTTAGGAAGGGAAGCTATTGATAGCTGGAAGGCTGGCTTTGCCTGTAATGTTACAAACACGGGAGTGATAATCATAGCGAAGGGCGGTTGGTAATTATGCATTTTGCGCGAATATAGTTTGGGGCAAAAAACCGGCGAAGTATCAAGTAAAGGATCCATACTGATTTTCGACAGGATTTTTTCATGCTGGCAATCCACCCTTAGTAAAGGAGGAACTTGCAGACATACCTGAAGCGGTCAAGAAATACGAACTTACGGGCGGTAATATTATAAACATTGTTCAATATGCCGGTATTAAAGCCATAAAAGCGCTTTACCATGACGAACACCAGGAAATAATAGCGAGCTCCCGGCATGCTGAAATAAATAGTAAGGGAAATGATCTTTCGGAAAATAAGAACGATACAGAGAATAAAGCCAAATTGACTTTCTATCTTTCGGATATATTGGAGGGAATAAAAGGAGAACTGATTAAAGAAGGAAAACCATTTTCGCAATGAAAAAAACAAGTTGTCTGTAATAGCCAATTTACCGGTAACGGGTTGTCTCCCGTAAAATGGAATTTTCGCCAGGATAATTTCTTGCCTTTTACCCGGTTGAATGGGTTGTCCGGACATTCAACGCGATAGCGAAGCCGCAGCGTTAAACTCTGGTGATTTGTTATCACTCTTTTACATCAAAATCCATTGCGTAAAATTGTTGCGGAAATGAGTAGAAAATATTGGGAAGTAGGAACATACATCAAGAGGCGTTTGATGACTTATTGCCCATGATGAACAGCCTATAGAGGATATCTCCGGAATTTCAATCTACTATTTAGGCTATTCTATTGTTCCTCTAAATTACCTTTGCATAATAAAAGGATGACCGGAAATTATTTTTGGGATGAAAAATACAGGCTCGATAACGTCCCTTAGCATTGATGAATTGATCGCAGATACCGGCAGAACAAAACTGGTAAATAATTTCCACGTTTTCAGAAGTGAGGAGTTGAATAAGGAAAAAAGAACTTCAAAACCTGTAAGGTTTGACCATTTCATAGTTATACTTGCCACGGAGGGTTCCAGTCACATAAGGCTAAATCTTACTGATCATTTTATACAAAAAAACAGCTTGCTTATTATTTCACCCAATGTGATACATGAATTTGTAGGGGAAACAAACAGCGCGTTTATTGGGGTGGGTTTTATTCCCGAATTTTTCTCCCACCTGGGGCTTAACATGAAGCAGGCGGATACATTTACTTTTTTCTCTTCCCAAAACGACCCTTACTTTTCTTTAACAAACCAGGAAGCAGCCACTTTATCCCAAATTATGTTACTACTTTATGAAAAAGACCATATTGAAACGGACCATCCCTTTAAAGAAGAAATGCTGCATCATGCCTTTGGTCTCTTTATATTTGAATTGGCCGCCATTGCCAGAAAGTACCGGGGGGATAATAATTTTAAGTTAACGCGTAAGGAAGATATTATGCTGTCTTTTTTGAAAGTATTACCCATACATTTTAAAGAAGAACGCAGCGTTCAATTCTATGCTAACCTGCTTTTTATTACCCCAAAACATCTAACAAAAACGGTAAAGGAACTGACCCATAAAACCTGTGGCGAATGGATTGACGATATGGTGATAATGGAAGCAAAAGTTTTACTAAATGATGCTGCCTTGTCAGTTGCCAATGTTGCCGGACAGCTGCATTTTAGTGATCAATTTTTCTTCAGCAAATTTTTTAAAAGATACACGGGCCTTACCCCTACAGAATTCAGAACAAACCCTTAATCCATTTTTTAAATTATTTAAGCCTTATTATATTTTGCGCCATGCAGACATATTATTGGCACTTTCATACATTTTTTTATTTTTAGATTTCCTGTATTTTTACCTTGGGAGAGAAAACAGAGTATGCAACAATTAAGCGAAAAAATGCCAGGCAAAATTGTTTTGGTTGCGGGAAGTACAAGTCCCATAGGCTTACCTGTAGTGCATTATTTCTTAAAGGCCGGTGCAACGGTAATAGCGCCTGTTAAGAGTTTGGATGAAATTACAAAGCTGAAAGCAAGTGTTGCAGATATAAGCACCGGCACCCTGATCACACAATTAACAGAATTGCCGGATTATGATACAGGTTTTGACATTACAGAGACCATAGTTGAAAAATTTGGGAGGATAGATATAGGCATAGCCATATTCAACGGTTTGACTTGCAATAATCAGCTTACAGAAGTACATATTAACGAGTGGCAAAACATGGTGGATAATGAAGTAACTCCATTTTTTATTTGTGCACGCCTGATACTCCGTACAATGAAAGTAAGCAAAGGAGGTTTATACATCAGTTTGTGCGATAGCAGTCTTGTTAAACAGGATAATTTTCCGCCGTTATCTAAAATTGCTGCTAATATAAAGATGGAGATGTCGAAGATATTTGCAGAGGAAACGAAAAAATACAATGTAAAATATTATCATCTTTGGGTGAAACAAGATGACCGGTCAAAAGAATTTTCTGCAAGTGGCCAGGATGTTTCAGTAATAAGCTCCGAAATGATTGGGAGCCACATAATGAAATTATACCTTTGCAAAACTGATAAGCCCGATGAGGTATTTCAGTTGTTCCCCGAAAATTATACCTTGTAATAATTCCTTTCAAATTACGCGATTTAGACATATTCTTAAGGCTTTCAGCCATGGCCTACCCTTATCTTTTCCCTCAATTTTACATCAGCAAATTTGTGATATAAACACTATTCATTACTTGTGTTGAGATAAACCAAAGGCGACAAAACTATCTCAACCGGTTTTGGTTATTATCTGAAAATAATTATATGAAGCAGTTTTTACTTTATATTTTTTTATCGATTTTCTGGGTGAAGAATAATATCTCCTATGCACAATCCGCTGGTAAGGTTAACACACACCTGGTACGTATTTATGAAGACAACGATTTTTTGAATATCCGTGGGAATGGTACGGATAATTCTTATACCAATGGGACAAGACTGGATTTTTTTTTCACTAAGAAAAAAAGGTCGCGATTCTTTTTTGACCGCCTGATGCCAAAAACCGGTGACAGCAGTATCAATGTCTTTGGCTGGAGCCTGACACAATTGATGGTTACGCCGAACGATATCAGCACGACACAATATCAACCTAATGATTATCCGTATGCCGGGGCCTTATTTATAACACATTCCCTTTATTCTTATAATGCAGCAAGGAAATATAGTTTCCAGACACAGCTGGTTGCCGGCATCCGCGGGCCCGCATCTTTTGCACGGGAACTGCAAACATTATTCCATTCAGTCATTCATAATGATAAACCGATGGGATGGGATAACCAGTTAAAGACGTATCCCCTGCTCAATATTAACTTCACCGCAGAAAAACAATTACTGGCTATTGGCAATTTTATCGAAGTGATTGGCGGCGCACAAGTAGATGCAGGTACTTTCCTGGATGCGTTTAGTTTTTACCCACTGATACGGATCGGGAGAATGGCCCCTTATTTTAATGGTTATTTCAGTCAATACGGATCCTATTATAAAAAAGGGCGTAAAATAAAAACACAGTTTTACCTGGTTGCCAGGCCTGCATCAACATTTGTATTGCACAATGCCCTGGTACATGGACAACGAAGAAATGAAAATGAAAATCCGGACAATTCAACTGAGAAAACTTCTATGCGGCGGATAAGGCACCGGATTACCGATATCCAGTTCGGGACAGTGGTCGCACACGGAAATTTCAGCTTCTCTTACCTGCAGACACATTCTACTGAATATAATAAAGGACTGTACCATCATAACTGGGGTAATTTCTCTTTATCCTATACCTGGTAAATGGACATGGAAGACAAAATGCTGGATTTTAGATACTGGATATTAGATACTGAATATTCGTAGAGGCCACAACGTGGCTAAACTCCTTAACTTAATGACATTGAGCACCGGGTCATTCTATTCTTTCTTAAAGTCGACACGAGTGAATTTTTATTGCCATCCGGCTGGATAGGATCAATTGAATGTTTAATCAGGCAATGCAAAAGCCATTATAGTTCCTGCCGGTGATTCTTTGCTTCCGGCAACTGACACCGCTATATATTGTTTTCCATTACTCTGATACGTGCAGGGAGTGGAAGAGGCAAAGCCGGGAAGTGTTGTTTCCCATAACAAGCTGCCGGTTGCTTTATCAAAAGCCTGAAATTTTCGATCCCGCGAGCCACCCAGAAACACCAGACCGCCACGGGTTACAATGGGTCCGGGTGAACCGGTAGAACCAGTAATTGGTTCTCCTTTTTTCTGTAGGTCAGCATTATTTCCAACAGGTATCGTCCATGCATAGTCGCCCGTATTAAGATTGATAGCATTGAGTGTACCCCAGGGAGGTTTAATAGCAGGATGGCCTTCAGGATCTTTTAACTGGGCATAGGCTGTTACATTCAGATAGGTGATGGCTGTGTCGACATTTTCTTTTTTAACTTCTATGTTTGATAGCCTGTTGTTTCTTATCTCTGTTATTCCTGATTCCTTTTGTAACATCCGTTCATCGGTTTTTTCAAATAGATAATCTATTATTCCATCTTCATGACCTTTTAAGATACCGGCGAAGGGCGGCATCTTTCCACTCCCTCCTTTTATTTTATTCAATGCTTCGGCTTCCGTCATTCTTTTTTTAAGATCGAGCAAGGATGGGTACAAGGGTTCATCGCCTTTTCTATCCGCTTTATGGCAGGTAGCACAATAGGAAGTATATATCTTTTTTCCATCCTCATGAATAGACGGGTTTGCTGAAGCATCAGTGGCGGGATCAATTTTCTGGAGCAAATCGATTTCCGGCGATTCATTTGCTTTCAAATACAGAATTCCTGTTGCCGGATCATACGCTGCGCCGCCCCATTCTGATCCGCCAATAGTACCCGGAAGATTCAAGGTGCCTTTAATAGAAGGTGGGGTAAATAACCCCTCATATCTTAAGCTATTAAATAACTTAATTAATGAGTCGTGAGCTGTTACTGAAAAGTCAGAAAGATCATCGGTGGTCATGTACTGTCTTGAATATGGTTTTGGTTTTAACGGGATAGGTTGTGTAGGCCAGGCTTCTTCTCCGGGTACATCAGAAGCCGGTACCGGCCGTTCTTCTATTGGAAATAAAGACGCTCCTGTTTCACGATTTAATACATACAGAAAGCCAACTTTTGATGTTTGCGCCACGGCATCTATTTTTTTTCCATCTTTTTCAACCGTAACGAGATTGGGAGGTGCAGGCAAGTCGTAATCCCACAAATCATGATGAATGGTTTGAAAATGCCAGATATATTTACCGGTTTTTGCATCAAGGGCCACCACGCAATTGCCAAAAAGATTCTTTCCTAAGCGGTCATATCCGTAAAAATCGTAAGAAGGAGATCCTGTAGCCAAAAACACCATTCCTCTTTTTTCATCCACACTCATGCCGCCCCAATCGTTGGCACCACCAGCATATTTCCAGGCATCTTTTGGCCAGGTATCATATCCAGGTTCGCCTGGTTTTGGAATAGTATGAAAAGTCCATTCTAATTTACCGGTTCTTATATTATAGGCCCGTATATAGCCGGGTTGCGCACCATATAATTCCGAAACTTCATTTCCAATGATCAATAAATCGTTATAAACTATACCGGGCGATGTCGGTTTTACTGATATCTTTTCAGGATCATCTCTGATCCCCACGTTCATACTTACTTTTCCGTTTTTCCCAAATTCCCGGATAGGCGTTCCTGTCTCAGCATTCAATGCAAAAAGATCATCGCCTCCTGTAAATAAAATTCTTTTATCATTTCCATCCTCCCAATAGGTAACACCTCGAAAGGATCCGCCGCCAGGCCCTCCGTTGTAAGGGTCGAACGACCAGATCTGTTTTCCATTGCCTGCATCGATAGCATATATGCGGTGGCGGGCTGAAGCCGCATACATGACACCATCTAAAATGATAGGATTACATTGACTACCTGCAAACCGTGAACCTTCCACAGCATCGCCTGGATTGAATGTCCACGCCAACTTTAATTGATAGACATTCTCTTTATTGATTTCTTTTAACACCGAATAACTGCTGCTTGTAGCATCTGCTTTATAAACACTCCAGGTTCGATCCTGATTGTTGCAACCCATAAAAAGTAAAATGGCAGGCAAAAAAAACCAAACGGGATGTTTTTTCTTTCGAAGAAAAGTTATGAATGGATACCGGTTGGCCATAAAATGATAATGAAATTTATTTTTCTGAAGCGGTTCTGATGCTACTGTTTTCTGTTATCGGTAATATACTTAAAACCATCAGAACCATGCTGCCGGGAAGCAGTTCTTTTTAGCCTTATAAACCTGCATCCGGTCATCATCCAATAGGCAGGGACATTCACCGGCGCAGCGATAATAAGCGCAAAAATTAAATACTGACGCTATTCAATTTGCGGTGGTAATTTAATTTCCCGCACTACTGTTTCAAGATTCACTAATGACCTGCGAAAGGATGCTTCCAGTTTCTTTTTTCTGAAAAGATTAAACAGGAACTGGTTGACTTTGCTTTTCTCCAGGTAAATATCAACGGTCAGTTTCGTTTGATGATCACCCGTTTTTTCTATGTAAAAATATTTCGTGCTATCCGTGGTTTCGTCGGTTTCACTGAATGAAAGTTTTTCGGGATGATAAGAATAACTAGTAGCAAGAATAACTGTTTCTTTATTATCCATTA
>JAOQAL010000704.1 GCA_025963615.1 Chitinophagaceae bacterium
GTCCTTACAACCTTCAATCAGACGGTTTATTTCTCCGACAATAAAAAGACATCTTTTCTTTACTATGGGATCGGTAATCATTTCTTCAATCATATCAGCATTTGCATCGCGCAGGCTCATGACCCCGGGATATTTTCCGCGGATACTTGTAACGCCTCTATCACATTCAATCCGGCGGGTATTATATTCGGATGATGCTAGTGAATGGTTTACCTGCGAATCGAGCAGAACAATTTTATAACCTTCGATTTGCAATGGAAAATATTCATACTCTATTGAACGGCAATCAAGCCTGATAACATGGCCTTCCCTCCCCATCATACTGGCAAACATGTCCATAATGCCGCACTGGAGACCAACAAAATTATTTTCAGCTTTTTGTGACAGCTTTACCATTTCTATTTTCTCCAGCCCAAGACTGAATAATTCGTTTAATGCATAAGCCGTGGCGCACTCCAGCGCCGCGGAAGAGGATAAACCCGCGCCAATAGGGATATTGCCGGTAATGGCTGCTGAAAAACCATGGAGGGTATATCCCGCTTTGATTAATTCATCCGCTACACCGAGAATATAATCTGGCCAAAGCAGGCCGGAAGGGTGAAGTTTTTTTAATGAAGTTGAGTATTCCTCACTTTTATCAATAGAATAAAGATGAATCGTGTCGTCGCTTCGCTTACTGATGGACAATTGAATAGACTTATTTATCGCGGCGGGTAAAACAAATCCGTTATTGTAATCAGTATGTTCTCCAATCAGGTTGATTCTGCCGGGAGAGTTAACAGTAAGTTGCGCCGGTATTGAAAACTGTTTATAAAATAATTCCTGAATCGTTTTACCGGCATTCTCTGTTATGGCCATTTTCATGTGAAAATCTGAATTGTTGATAGGATAATTTGTTTTACTTTCTTTTTTTACTTAACTCTGTCTATCTTATTCGCCGCTGAAATTACTGAATGTCTTTTGCCGGAAAAATAAATTAATCATGGAACATTACGATTCTTCTGAAAAAAACGGTCCATTTCGTACCTATTTCTTCCCCTTTAAATTATGGAAGCAGGTAGTTACTGCATTTCTCTTTTGCCTTGCGGCGAATGGGACTATTTCCGCACAGGACACGGCGGTGATAAGCATTCAAAATAATGCAAAGTGGACCATCAGCAAACATATTTATGGGCATTTTTCAGAACACCTCGGCCATTGTATTTATGATGGGTTTTGGGTCGATTCGACCCTGCCGGTTGCCAAAAAAGACAGGATCCGCCTGGATATTGTAGAAGCCTTGAGAAAAATCAAAATTCCAAATCTTCGTTGGCCCGGCGGCTGTTTTGCGGATGAATATCATTGGAGGGATGGCATCGGTCCCCGGAAGCAGCGGCCGAAAATGATAAATACTAACTGGGGAGGAGTAACCGAAGATAACAGTTTCGGTACCCATGAATACCTGGAATTGTGCAGCTTGCTGAACTGTGAGCCTTTTATAGCAGGCAATGTGGGAAGCGGCACCGTAGAAGAAATGAGCAAATGGATTGAATACCTCAATTTTAATGGCGAAAGCCCGATGGCTAAAATCAGGAAAGAGAATGGAAGAGCGGAACCCTGGAAGGTAACATTCTGGGGTGTTGGCAACGAAACATGGGGATGCGGTGGCAATATGACGCCGGACTACTACGCCAACGAGTACAAACGGTTTGCCTCATTCGCAAAAGATTATCCTGGCGCATCCTTAAAAAAAGTGGTGAGCGGCGCCAACTCTACAGATTATAACTGGACCGAGACCTGCATGAAAAATATTCCACTCTGGCAAATGTGGGGAATCGGGCTCCATTATTATACCTTGCCCACCGGCAACTGGAGCAGTAAAGGGTCCGCCACCTCTTTTGATGAACCGGAATATTTTGCAACGATGAAGAATGCATTATTCATGGATGAACTGGTAAGCCACCATGAGGCCGTGATGGATAAATATGATCCTGAAAAGAAAGTGGCGCTGGCCGTGGATGAATGGGGAATATGGACCGATGTAGAACCCGGAACGAATCCCGGATTTTTGTACCAGCAAAATAGTTTGCGGGATGCTCTGATTGCGGCCAGCACACTCAATATTTTCAATAATCACTCGCAGCGTGTGCGCATGGCCAACCTGGCGCAAACTGTAAATGTGCTGCAGGCATTAATTCTTACCGACAAAGAAAAAATGCTCCTGACGCCTACTTACCATGTATTTGATTTGTTTAAAATTCACCAGGATGCGAGATACCTGCCGGTCAGTTTAAAAAGTCCGGAATATATCTCTGGCAATAAGAAATTACCAGCTGTAAATGTATCGGCTTCCACCGATTCAACCGGAGCAACGCATATTTCATTGGTTAATATTAATCCCTCGAAACCGGTAACAACGGTTATCTATTTAAATGACATCATTGCAAAAACCATTAGCGGTCAGTTGTTGACGGCGCCGCAACTTACTTCCATCAACACTTTTGATAAACCTGGTACGGTGCAGATCAGCCACTTTACCGGTTTTAAAAAGAATGGAAATATTTTGACTGTAGTGCTGCCTTCAAAATCAATTGTAGTGCTGGAGCTGAGATAAATTATTCCTGTCAGGCCGTCAATGATAAAATAACGCGAATTTCAGAGGCTTTAAAACAAACCGAAGATCAATATGACCACCATTCATTTTTAAATCCTCGTTGAGCTTTCGGTTGCTTTTTCATTTTGTTTGGCTAAGACAACTTCCTTAATTATCAGCAATTTCTTTCTCTTACTTTTTTTTGTGGAAAAAAAAGCAGTCCCGATAGGGATCGGGATCTGCGACAAAAAAAGTCCCGATGGCTATCGGGAAAAACGATAACAACCCGTTTTCCGGACGGTTCCTTGATGGGGCTTAGGTACTCTGTGACTTCAACGCTATATCGCTACTCCCTTGACAGCACACAACAAACTGGAAAATTAGCTTGACGCCAATGAGTAGCTTCCTGGTTCAAGATGGATCACCTAACAGCCAATAAACTATTCAAAAGGACAAAGCAATCAGCATTTGGAATTCTGAATCTGAAACTCTCACCGTTTTTCGGGAACCAATCCCCATTTTATTTGTTATTTAAGCAGCAACTTCATACGCTCATCAATAAAGATTAATTATGTCAACAACAAAAATTGCCTTGGTAACAGGAGGCAGCCGTGGATTGGGAAAAGATATGGCATTGAATATTGCCCGTAAAGGATTGGACGTGATCATCACCTATCGCAGCCAGGAAAAAGAGGCCGGGGAGGTCGTAAAGCAGATAGAACAAACAGGCAGGAAAGCCGCTGCGCTTTATTTGGATATGAGTGACTTTTCATCGCTGGATAGTTTTGTGAATGAAACCGGTAAGGCCCTGCAATCAAAATGGGGCGTCAGTACATTGGATTACCTGGTAAACAACGCCGGTATGGGCGCCACCGTTCCATTTGAAAAAGTGACCGAAGCGCTTTTCAATGATTTTCTGAATGTACACTATAAGGGCATTTATTTTCTGACGCAGAAAATGTTGCCTCATTTTAATAAAGATGGCGGCATCATCAATATTTCCACAGGCACTACCCGTTTTACTAATCCCGGTTATTCGGTATATGCTTCCATGAAAGGCGCGGTGGAAGTATTTACAAAGTACTTAGCCAAAGAGTTGGGTGCAAAAGGTATTCGGGCGAATGTAGTGGCGCCAGGCCCGGTAGAAACTGATTTTAATAGCGGAGCCATCCAGGGGAATCCAGAAATGAAGAACCGCTTAAGCTCTTTATCACCCCTGGGTCGTGTGGGCCGGGCAGATGATATCGGAAGCGTGGTAGCATTTCTTTGTACCGAAGACGCTAAATGGATAAACGGACAAAGGATTGAAGTAAGTGGAGGGATTAATGGTTGATAAGGTTTAGGGCTACCCCCATAGCTATCGCATACCCGTTAAAGTAATTTTTTATCATGATAACAGGAAAACAAAAAACTATGTTTCCCAATCTGTCTTTGTGAATTCTTTTTATAATGAACAACATAAGACCCTAAAAGAGCCGAATCCCGATAACTAACGCGATCGAAAGAAGCTTTTTTGAATTCGAAGTCGCTTCGAATTTATTTTAGGAAGCAATGTCATTGGGTTATGAAAATTACCATACCCTAGCGGGCATTTTGTGGGTAGATCTTTTTTAATTGAAGGATCTGATGCCCACCCTGCCAGTTGGTCTCTGGCGGCGGCATGCAGGCGGGCTGTAATGCAGGCGGCCACATCATAAAGCAATAAATGAATCAGCCTTTTCTATTTCACGATCAAGCAACTACATGGAACTTTCCACGTCCTACCTTCAATCCTCCCTTCCTATCTTTGCCCCTTAACGGATGCTATCATGAATATTGATTTCAGTAAGAATGAAGATGGGATGAAAATATTGTTGGACGACCGGCAACGGCGGCTCGAAAAAATTTATGAAGGAGGAGGTAGAAAAGCAGTTGAAAGACAAAGAGAAAAAAATAAACTGACGCCAAGGGAGCGGATTGCGTATTTAACAGACAGCGGCAAACCATTTATTGAAATCGGTGCTTTTGCTGGTTTTGAAATGTATGAAGAATATGGCGGCTGTCCTGCCGCAGGCACCGTGGCTGGCGTGGGTTATGTAAGCGGCCGCCAATGTGTTATTGTAGCCAATGACCAGACGGTGAAAGCCGGTGCCTGGTTTCCCATGACCGGTAAAAAAAATCTGCGGCTGCAGGAGATAGCGATGGAAAATCATTTGCCGGTTATTTACCTGGTTGACAGCGCGGGTGTCTTTCTTCCGCTACAAGATGAAATTTTTCCTGATAAAGAGCATTTCGGCCGCATCTTCCGCAACAATGCCAGGATGAGTGCCTTGGGGATTTCACAGATCGCCGCAGTGATGGGCCCCTGCGTAGCCGGCGGTGCTTACCTGCCCATCATGAGCGATGAAACCCTGATGGTAGAAGATAATGGTTCTATTTTCTTAGCAGGTCCCTATCTTGTAAAGGCTGCGATTGGTGAAGATATCGATGTGGAAACATTGGGCGGCGCGGTGACGCATACAGAAATATCCGGCATCGCCGACTATAAATTTAAAACGGAACAGGAATGCATGGATCATATCAAAAAAATGATGTCCATGCTGGGTGAAAAAAACAAAGCAGGTTTCGATCGTATAGCACCGTTAGTTCCGAAGAAAAATCCGGAAGAGCTACCCGCTGTTTTTCCTACCGACGGGAAGCCTTACGATATGCTAGAGATTATTGAACGCATTGTGGATGGTTCCGCTGCCGGTGAAGCTTCGGCGGGTAAGCCGGCATTTGAACAGTTTAAGGAAGATTATGGCAAAACAATCATCTGCGGTTATGGAAGAATTGACGGATGGGCAGTGGGTATAGTGGCCAATCAACGGTTAGTGGTGAAGGCGAAAAAAGCCGCCAAAGCCGGACGATCAGAGGTAACGAGCGAGATGCAACTGGGTGGAGTTATTTATAATGATAGTGCTGATAAAGCTGCGCGTTTCATTCTCAACTGCAATCAAAAGAAAATACCCCTGGTTTTTTTGCAGGATGTGACCGGTTTTATGGTGGGCAGCCGCAGTGAACATTCCGGTATAATCAAAGATGGCGCTAAGATGGTGAACGCGGTGGCCAATTCAGTAGTACCCAAAATCACGATCATCATAGGTAACTCATATGGTGCGGGTAACTATGCGATGTGTGGCAAAGCGTATGATCCGCGGTTTATTTATGCCTGGCCAACGGCAAAGATTGCTGTGATGGGCGGCGACCAGGCGGCCAAAACATTATTACAGATACAGGTGGGATCCATGAAGGCAAAGGGAAAAGAAGTATCCCCGGAAGAAGAACAAAAATTATTAAATGAAATAAAAGGAAGGTACGAAAAGCAGACCGGGCCTTATTATGCTGCTGCGAGACTTTGGGTGGATGATATCATTAACCCGGTTGATACCCGAAACGTAATTTCAGAAGCGATTCATGCAGCGAATCATAATCCGGAGATCAGGGATTTGAAGACAGGAGTGTTCCAGGTCTGATGGTAACCCGATAGCTATCGGGTATGAATAAAATGACCTGCTTTTATAGAACTGATGATAGCATTAAAACTATAAGGATTCATGAACTTCCGGCAAACTGTTTTGAAGAACATTCAGGAAGATGAGCTCTTTTTAAAATAATAATAATAATGGTATCCGCAAATGGAATTACGATGTATACGGATGGGGCGGCCAGAGGTAACCCGGGGCCTGGCGGCTATGGGGTTATTTTAATGAGCGGTCCGCATCGCAAAGAATTATCACAAGGCTATAAACATACTACCAATAACCGCATGGAGCTTAGGGCCGTTATTGCAGGCCTGGAGGCGCTAAAGAAAACGGGATTAAATATTACTGTCTATTCCGACAGCCAGTATGTTATCAACTCCGTAGAGAAAGGATGGCTAAAAACATGGATTGCTACCAACTTTAAAGGTGGTAAAAAAAATAAAGACCTTTGGCTCCAATATAATGAGCTGGCAAAGCCTCATCATATAAAATTTGTGTGGGTAAGAGGACATGCCGACAACCCGTATAATAACCGATGCGACGAATTAGCTACGGCTGCTGCTGATGGTTATGATTTGTTGGTTGATGAAGGGTATGCTCCCGGTCCCTGAGGCGG
>JAOQAL010000419.1 GCA_025963615.1 Chitinophagaceae bacterium
CTCCACGTCTGTTTTCGTATACTTAGGATTCAGGGCCTGCATAAATCCCGCTTTTTCCCCTGCCAGGTTGATAAACATTTCATTTAATTGGTTGTTCTCACTGAACACCTCCTTATCCTTTAAGTACAACATGAGCCCATCCTGAGAATTGGAATACGATTTGCTTTCTGATGTTCCGGTTTCATACCGTTGATATTCTGCTACAGAAACTTTGTTGTAGATAACTTTCACTTCTGTTTGTGAAACAATCAGCATAATTGCAAAATAAAATATGTCATTCATAGTTTTGAACTTTAATTATTACCCTGTTTATTAAACTTATAAAATATTTTCCACTCTTCCTTTATATCAGTCAGCGGTTTAGATAAAATTTGTGGAATTGTTATCATTTTATTAAAGGCATTTGAACGCTGACTATATTTCTTTAAATTGTTGGATTAGGAATTGCGTATATGATTTCATAAGTGCACTGTATGCTGAAAGATATGAGCATTATTATTAAAAAATTAACCCAAAAAGACACAAACAAATTCAAAGAACTGATCCGGGTATTTGAGGTTGTTTTTGAAATGAAAAACTTCATGATGCCGGACGATAACCACCTGCAGCAATTGCTGGAAAAGGACAGCTTCTTTGTTTTTGTCGCTTTGTCAACAGACAAAGTTGTTGGAGGCCTCACTGCTTACACTTTAGAGCAATATTATTCTAAATTGCCCTTGGTTTATATTTATGACCTTGCAGTAAAGACCGAATTTCAGCGGCAGGGTATTGGTAAAAGATTAATTTCAGCCATCAAGGATTACTGCGGAGAAATTGGTGTAGAAGAAGTATTTGTTCAGGCAGAGGAAATAGATGGCTATGCATTGGAATTTTACCATTCAACAGGTGCAACTGCTGAAAAAGTTGTCCATTTTTATTACCAGTTAAACACCAAATAATGCACGGACCGCTTATTAAATACATCAATGATTACGCTACTACACCCCTTACCGGTAGCGAGGTGGAGTTGATTAAAAATACTTTTGTGCCAAAAAGAATAAGAAAAAAGCAATACTTTTTGCAGGAAGGCGAAGTGTGCAAATACTTTGCATTTATAGTTAAAGGCGCTATGCGGCAATACAGTGTTGATGATAAAGGTGCAGAACACATTGTTCAATTGTCAATTGAAAATTGGTGGGCCGTCGATCGTGAAAGTTTTGTGATGCTTACTCCTTCTGTCTATAATATTGATGCCTGGGAAGATACCGAAGCGCTTCTCACTACCAGAGCCGACATCCTGAATCTGTATAATCAAATTCCCGCCCTGGTTGAAATGGCAAGGAAGATGGACGAAAAACATTCCATTGCTAATCAAAGAAGATTGAACGCTTCCATTAGTTTTCCGGCTGAAAAACGCTACTCCGATTTTGCAAACTGCTACCCCGAATTTTTGCAACGCTTTCCGCAACACATTATCGCTTCCTATTTGGGCATTACCAAAGAGACCCTTAGCCGGATCCGCAAGCAGATGTTGAAGAAGTAAGATCACACTTTTAAATATATTACCCTCTGCCATTCTGTTGACAAATGTCAACGGATTTTTCTATCCTATATCATCGTTTTACGTCTTTCCCATCGAGTATCTTTGTATCACTTAAAAGAAATAATATGGAAATAGGAATTGATAGTTTTGCCGCCATGTTTAGCGGCAACAGCAGCAAAACCATAAATGATACCGATGCACTGGCCCAATTGCTGGAAAGAATAGAACATGCAGACCTTATGGGCCTGGACATATTCGGGATAGGAGAGCATCACCGCAAGGGTTTTCTTGATTCTGCCCCCAGCCTTATTCTGACTGCGGCCGCAGCCCGTACAAAGCGTATCCGCCTTACAAGTGCGGTTACTGTACTTAGTGCGGCAGATCCGGTAAGGGTATTTCAGGAGTTTGCAACGCTGGATCTGATTTCCCATGGGAGGGCTGAAATGGTGGTTGGTCGTGGTTCATTTGTAGACGCTTTTCCGCTGTTTGGCTATAACCTGCATGATTATGATGAGCTGTTTGTAGAAAAGCTGGGCCTCTTACTTAAAATCCGTGAGAACGAATTTGTTACCTGGTCGGGTAAATTCCGTCCTGCCCTAAAGAACCAGCCCGTCTATCCGAGACCACTGCAGGATCCTATGCCTATCTGGCTGGGTGTGGGTGGTACACCCGAATCCTTCATTCGCGCCGGCACGCTCGGGCTACCGCTGATGGTGGCTGTAATTGGTGGCGAAACACACCGCTTTCGCCCGTTGGTAGATCTTTACCGGGAGGCAGGAAAAAGAGCAGGATATCTTCGCGATCAATTGAAAGTAGGATTGCACTCACTGGGCTATGTAGCAAACACTACGCAAAAAGCATTAGATGATTTTTATCCTGGCTATGCTGAGGCTATGACCAAAGTTGGCAAAGAACGGGGATGGCCTCCCATGACAAGAGGCCGGTTCGAGGCTCAAATGGGGCCGCAAGGTGCATTGCTGGTTGGAAATGTCGAAGAAGTGGCGGAAAAGATCCTTCGTCATGCTGATGCACTCGGCGGTATTTCCAGGCTTACTTTTCAGATGGATAGTGCCGAATTGCCACATGAAAAATTGATGCAATCCATAGAGCTGATTGGTACACGTTTAAAACCATTGGTTGTTCTTCAGCCTTTGAAACAAGTTTAAAATATAAAAAAATGAAAAAGAAAATCAGTTTCTCAACACAAGGG
>JAOQAL010000736.1 GCA_025963615.1 Chitinophagaceae bacterium
TAACCAGGCGGGATCTTCGGTGGTAGGATCCTGGTATGCTTCCTTCGTTACTTTAGCAACCGCAACGATCTCCATTCCTTCATTGCTGTGATACCAGAAAGCAAGGTCACCTTTCTTCATCGCCCGAAGATTATTCCTTGCCGCATAATTGCGAACGCCGTTCCAGAATGTGCCGCCTTCTTTTACGAATTGATCCCAGGAGTAGGCGGAGGGTTCAGATTTGATCAACCAATAATTCATTTGAATTAATAATTAAGAGTTAATAGTTAATAATTTGAATAAGTTAGTTTAATAATTTTTTCCCATTAAGAGTGTTAAGGATAGAGATCAATAGTTTTATCAGTTCCTCGCAATCTTTGAATAGTGAATTCGCGAGTTTGTTATCCAACAGCCCACTATCTCTTAGTAATTTAATCCAATACCTCGTTTCCCGGGCTTCTTTATAAGCTATGCCTAATTTCGCTTTAAAATCTCTTCTGGAAGATCCACCTGTCGCTTCTTCGATATTTGCACCTATTGATGTCCCGGATCTTATGATCTGTGCTGACAAATGAAACTCCTTTTTTTCGCTTCTCAGGTAAACATATAGCTTTACAATTCTTAGTGCAAACAGGTAACTTTTATCCAAAACAATATTATTGCCAGCCATATAAAATATTTGCCAGCAAAATACTAAATGAATTTACATCAGAGATTAGGTATTAACCGCAAGTATATTTACCTATTATCAATTGTAATTATTAACTATTAACTACTAATTATTAATTACAATCCCCACCCGCTTGCCAGCACATCAGCAAGGTGTAACACTTTCAACCCAGACTCCTTGTGCTTACTGCAGCCATCAATATGCATCAAACAACTCATGTCTGTACTGATAATATATTCTGCCCCGGTAGCGCTGGCATTGGTTATTTTCTGGTCGCCCATGGCGATGCTGATGGGTTCAAATTTTACGGCGAAGGTTCCACCGAAACCGCAGCAGGTTTCTACGTCTGCCATTTCAACTAACTCAAGCCCTTTTACTTTGCTGAGCAGTTGACGTGGTTCCTGTTTTACTTTACATTCCCGTAAAGCGGCGCAACTGTCGTGGTACGTTGCTTTGCCATCGAAGCTTGCACCCAGGTCATCGATCTTTAAAATATGGATGAGGAACTCGGAAAATTCAAATGTTCTTTCGGCTGTTTTTTTTACGAGTGCGATCTCGGGGGAGTTCTCGTAAATAGTAGCATAATAATTCCGTACAAATCCTACACAACTTGCACTGGGGGCAACGATATAATCTGAACCCGAAAAATCTTTCAGAAACTTCCCGCAAACTTCTTTTGCCTCACCCCAGAACCCGGCATTAAATGCAGGCTGGCCACAACAGGTTTGCGATGTATTGTATGATACGGTACAACCCGCTTTCTCCAGCACCTTTACCATATTGAAAGCTACCTGGGGATACAACTGGTCAACAAAACAGGGAATGAATAATTGTACGTTCATAGTCGTGTGCAGTGTTTGGTCTATTTTAATTTCCTGTTTAAAGCTATCATTTTTATCGCAGTGATAGCGGCCTCTTCGCCTTTATGGCCATGTTTTCCGCCGGTACGATCCAGGGCCTGCTGTTCATTGTCTACGGTTAATACACCAAAGATCACGGGCACATCGAGCGAAAGATTCAATTGCACCACGCCATCGGTAACGGCTTTGCATACATAGTCAAAATGCGGCGTATCACCCCGTATCACTGTGCCTAACACAATATAGGCATCAGGCAGGATAGCGGAATATGCGTAGTGATTCTTTACGGTAAACGGGATCTCGAAAGCGCCGGGAACGGTAAGGGTTTTACAACCGATATTATTTGCCTTGAGTATTTTTTTCGCGCCGGCTTCCAGTTTATTGATGATATGCGCGTTCCATTCGGTCTTGATAATAACAACAAAGGCATCCTTAATTGCGGGGATGCCTTTGTTAACTGATGTATTGCCTTTTGTAGCCATCGGGTTACACTTTGCTAATTCTTTTCAATGCTTAAGCGATAGATATATTTATCAGCCAAAAATCCTTTATCGGTCTTTGGAAATTTTTCTTTGAGTTCTTTGTACAGTTCCAATGCTTCTTTTGGTTTGCCGCTGGTCTCTTCCAATAATGCTGCACGGAAAAGATATTCGGCTGAATTGCTTTCATCTTTTTCAAAAGTGCTGGCTGCTTTTTTATAACTGGAAATGGCGTCATCATTCTTTTTCAATTCAGAATACGCATCACCCAAACAACCGTAAGCCAGCAATTGCACCTGTTTCGCATCGGTTGAAAAATCTTTCAGGTATTTTACTGCATTGTTGTAATCGCCCAGTTTCAGGTAGCTGATCCCCGCATAATATTTGGCAAGGTTACCCGCTTTGGTTCCGCCGTATGTATTGATCACATACAATGCGCCCTTGTTCTGACCATCGCCATTCAATACCAGGTTAGATGAGTCAAGGCCAAAATACTGCTGCGCCTTGAACAATGCATCAGAGGCTTTTTCTTCTTTTGGTTTGAGGATGTATTCAGTATATGCATACCAACCGCCAATACCTACTACCAGCACTGCAACTACAATGATCACCGGTTTTTGAAATCTTTCCCAAAAGCCCTGTACTCTTACAAGGGCCTCATTCTTTTCTTCAGTCATTACTTTTATTTTAAAAATTTGGATTTGTTTAGTCTATGGTCTATTGTCCATAGTCCATTGTCCATGGACGTTTTAGTCAACTTCAAAAACATAATTCTTGTCCATATAAACATCTTTCAGCAACTCATCATCGTTCGGCCATGGGCTCTCTTCTGCAAATTTTACGCTTTCATCTACCACTGCGCCAATGCGGTCATCAATGGCTTTCAGGTCGTTTTCATTCGCAAATTTATTTTCAAGAATGGTTGTTCTTACTTTGTTGATAGGGTCCTGATCCTTGTACTCGTCCACTTCTTCCTTGGAACGGTATTTCTGCGGATCAGAGATGGAGTGGCCCTTGTAACGGTAGGTCTTCATTTCCAAAAGGGTAGGACCATCACCTTCACGCGCCCTTTTTACTGCACGGGCTACGCTTTCATGTACGGCTTCTGCTGTCATACCATCTACTTTATCTGCAGGCATGTCGTAGGCATCGGCCAGTTTATAAATATCCACCACGTTGCTGGTACGTTCAATAGAAGTGCCCATGGCGTAA
>JAOQAL010000782.1 GCA_025963615.1 Chitinophagaceae bacterium
ATCCTGTGGGGCAACCGTGCGAAAATTTATCTGCGCTTGGACAGTAAAGGAATAGGTAAGTAGTACCAGAAAAAATATCGTCTTTATAAGTTTCATGCAGCTCATTCAATTCATTTGGCCCTTATTAAAATTTAAAAGTAGAACAGTCATTCTAAAGATGAACATAAAATTGATAAATGAGGTAGGAGATATTCCTGGCGGGCTTATAAATCACCCAATTGCGGTCTCATTACCAATTCTTCAACGCAGGCCTGCAAAGAAAGTTGAGAGGCGGCAAAAATCATTTTGGCGATATCATTCGCTTCCATAATCCGTTTAGGATCAATATTACTGCTGCTCCAGGAGTCAGTATAGGCCGCTCCCGGAATAACATGGGTTACTTTAATTCCATGAGGCTTCATTTCTTCCCGCAGATTTTTGCTGAAACCGTACATCGCAAATTTGCTGATGCTGTAGGCGCCACCATTTTTATAGGCATCCAGCGAAGCGATGGAGCAAAGGTTGAAAATATGCCCGCTTCCCTTCTTCATCATAGAAGGTAGTAAGGTTCTTGTCAGATGATAAGCGCTGTGCAGGTTTACGGCAAGTTGGCTTTCCAGCACACCTTCCGGTTCGTTATAAACACTTCCAGGTTCAAACAACCCGGCATTATTCACCAATATACCGGGCGCACCGGCTTCCAGGCACCAAACGCCAAACTTCTTCGCCTGCTCCTTGATGGAAAGATCAAAGGGTTTGGCCTTGATAGTAACCTCAGGATATTTATTCAGCAATTCTTCCAGGGTTTTGTATAAAGCCACTTCTCCCCGGCTGGATAAAAATAGGTTATGACCATTAGCCGCGAAAATTTCTGATACTGCTTTCCCGATTCCTTTTGATGCGCCGGTGACCACCACGTTCATGATTTGAGATTTTAGATTTCAGATTCTATTCAGGCTCACAAATCTAAAATCGCAAATCTGCAATCCAAAATGAAATATAAGCCAGGGTTACGATTTTAGTTTTTAGCATGTAGCTTGCAGCCTTAACGAAAGTTCCACCCAAATCCGAAATCGCAAATCTAAAATCTGTAATCCGCAATGAAATACCGTCATCTCTTCTTCGACCTCGACCATACGCTGTGGGATTTTGAAGCCAATTCAAAAGCTACTTTAAAGGAACTGTATCAGTCGCTCGACCTGGAAAAGAAAGGGATTTATAATTTTGGTCTCTTTTATAAGAACTACCTGGAGCATAATGAAAAATTGTGGGAACGCTACCGCAATGGCTATATTAAACAGGAGGATTTGCGGATAAAAAGGATGAGACATTCCCTGCTTGATTTTAAAATCGCGGATGAAGAACTGGCGCAAGCAATGAGTGTTAAATTCCTGGAACTATTACCCACCCGCACCATTTTATTCCCATTTACCAAAGAAATTCTGGAATACCTGAGCGGGAAAGGATATATACTGCATCTCATCACCAATGGATTTGAGGAAGTGCAACACAGGAAATTAAAATACTCGGGTATTGAAATGTTTTTTAAAGAAGTTATTACCTCTGAAGGTTCAGGATATTTAAAACCCAACAAAGAAATTTTTGATTATGCATTTCGCAAAGCCAATGCTTCACCGGCCGAAAGCATCATGTTGGGTGACACACTGGAGGTAGATATACAGGGCGCTATGAATGCAGGTATTGATCAGGTATTTGTAAATCATCACGGGATTGTGACAGAGATGCAGCCCACTTATACCATTACGTCATTAAACCAACTAAAGGCAATCTTCTAGCATCCAGTATCCAGCCCCCAGCATCCAGCATCTAGGACCCAGCCCCAAGCCCCTACCATGTCGCCACCACCGTAACCCCACCCTGTGGAGTATCTCCAATTTTTACAAGGATCTTTGCATCCAATGGCAATAACAGGTCCACCCTGGATCCGAATTTTATAAAGCCCATTTCCTCCGTTTGTTTTACTTTTTGACCCGCCTGAAGGTAGTTAACGATCCTTTTCGCCAGGGCGCCCGCTATTTGTTTAGTCAGCACTTCTTTTCCGTTTTTACGATAGACAATGGTGTGCCGTTCATTTTCTGTAGATGATTTGGGATGCCAGGCAACCAGGTATTTCCCCTTGTGATACTGGCTGTAAGCTACATCGCCACTGATGGGGTTGCGGTTCACGTGCACATTCAAGGGACTCATAAAAATAGAAACCTGTATGCGGCGGTCACCAAAATATTCATCGGCCTGCACTTCTTCAATAGCAACTACCTTACCGTCTGCGGGAGCTACAATAGCATCTTCCCGGATCGTGAGTGTTCGATGGGGAATCCGGAAAAATGAAATAAGAAAAATCAGCAGGCCCAGCGTCACTATAAAAATCAGGGTGCTGACGATGGGAGTGGAAAAACTCAGGAAATAAAAAGAAACAATATTGATCAGCCCAAAAATAATGGTGCTCCATGCAATTGTTTTATAACCTTCCTTATGTATTGTCATGCCGGGTTAAGTATTAAGCTGCAAATATAGGAAAGTGAATAGTGACCCGAAGGCGATCAGGCGGTTAATCCTAATGAAAATTAACGAATATCCAGCATCTGGTATCCAGCATCCAGCCAAAACACTACATAAAAAAATATACATACAACCAAACAAAAGGGATGGCTAATAACAATGAATCAAAGCGGTCGAGAAATCCACCATGGCCGGGCATGATTTGCCCGCTGTCTTTTACACCGGCCATGCGTTTTAGTTTGGATTCGAGTAGGTCGCCGAAGGTGCCGGCAATTGAAGCTATAATAGAAATGGGCGTTGTTAATAATACAGACGCCCATGACAGCTTGTGATCAAAAATCAACGAAAATATTATTCCCGTCAGACCAATACAAAGTAGTATACCCCCAATGGTACCTTCCCAGGTCTTTTTTGGAGAAATTTTTGAAAGAGGTGTTTTACCAATCAAGGAACCAACGATGTAGGCCATGGTATCGTTTATCCAAATACTTGCAATAATGATGACGGGAAGAAATTTACCCTCAATTACAAACATCGTATCGTAGATGTGAACATCTTTTTTAAACTGATACAAACTCATCATCAATCCCAAACTCAATGAAATATAAATCAATCCAAATACCGAATGCCCGATGTTTTTGGGAATAACCTGTTTTGCAAAAAGTAATTCAATAATGGGCAATGCAAAAACAAATATCAATCCCAGCCACCAACCTATTTCATGCACACCAAAGCCTGCTATATTGTAAGCATCATCCGTAAAATAAAGCATGATACACCAACCTGCTATCATTACACCGTATTGATGAAAAGGAGTGATTTCCTGGTAACCCTTATCAATCAACCCCACCAGTTTCTGGTATTCGATCCAGCAACCGAAATGAATAATGGAAAACAAAATAAAAAAACTCCAGTGGTTCCATAACAAACCGGTGAGCATCACTGCTACAAAAACCAGCGCGGTTAAAGCCCTTGTGCGAAATGTCAGCCAGTTAAATGCCATGAAAGTATGGAAAGTTTAAAAGTTTGAGGTTTATGAGTTTAAAGTTATACCAGGCAGCACATTCTTCATGTTATATATTGTTTCCTCAAAAAAGAATATTATATTTTTTCAAAGTATCATTTTTACGAATAGCGCATTAAATTAAGGTTCCTGTGTTGTATTTAACCAGGATGGTTGGTTTGTATTTTCTATGGGCATCAATACTTCCTCTCCCGGTTGTTTTATTTGGTAGTTGCTTACTTTTT
>JAOQAL010000802.1 GCA_025963615.1 Chitinophagaceae bacterium
CATATAGTTACCTCTACTACTCATAAAACATTGCGTGGGCCGCGTGGTGGCATCATTATGCTCCGGCATGATTTTGAAAATCCCTGGGGTCTCAAAGATCCAAAAGGTAATATCCGCACCATGAGCCAGTTACTTGATCTTGCGGTATTCCCCGGCACACAGGGTGGTCCGCTGGAACATGTGATCGCTGCTAAAGCAGTTTCTTTTAGTGAGATACTGACTGATGATTTCACGGCTTATGGCAAGCAGATCATGAGCAATGCACAGGCGATGGCGAAAGCGTTTATGGCAAAAGGATATGACCTCATCAGTGGCGGTACCGATAATCATTTAATGCTGATTGACCTGCGTAATAAAAACCTTACCGGTAAAAAAGCACAGGAGACCCTTGATAAGGCTCATATCACTTTAAATAAAAACGCGGTTCCTTTTGATGATAAAAGTCCTTTTGTCACTTCCGGCATCCGGGTAGGTGTTCCTGCTGTAACGACCAGGGGAATGAAAGAAGAACATATGCAAACGGTTGTGGACTTTATTGATAAGGTACTGATGAATCCCGGCGATGAAAACTTAATCAGTGGAGTAAGGATTGAAGTAAAAGAATTTATGCAGCAGTTCCCATTATACGCGGAGTTGGGATAGTGGGTCTCCATTTCATTATTATACTAAATAGAATAAAAAGCAAAACAGGAATGCCCGCTGCCGCCATAAAATTGGGCCAGTTCCTGCTTTTCATTATGGGTATACTATCTGTACTGCCCACTAATACAGCCGCTGCCCAGTAATAAGGCAATTGTTTTTCTTTTGAAGATGTTTTAATGAATTCTTTTTTTGCTTTTTGTAAAGCTTCATCCAGTGACAATCCATCTGCTACATATTTATAGAATAGCTCCGTAATTTTATAAGTGGCTTCATTGTCGACCGCCCAGAGATTGGTAACAGAAGAGGGTATTCCCAAAGCAGCGAAACCACGGTTGAAACTGAAAACACCTTCGCCCTTATATTCTTTCCCAGATCCTGTTTCGCAGCCAGATAATACCACCAACCGGGTCAATGGTTTACTTTCTCCGATAAGTTCCGAAAGATATAAAGCCGAATCTGCGAAATAGATAACTGGTTCATTATTGCTGCTGTTGCCAGATGCGTGGGTATAAAGCTGTATGATCCTGTATTTATAAAACTGCTGCAGAAAATTATTGCGGGTAGCTGCCAACGATGTCATGTTCACTGCATGGCTGAAATGACCTGCTATCGTTGCGAGGGAATGTTCGCTACCCGCAAGGGAAGCCAGTGAAAATGCCGATGGATAACTGACAGGTGCAATACCCATAAAGATATTTCCCGGAGCAGAAGAATTAGCATAAAAATCATTAAAAAGAAATCTTGCCGAATAAGTATAACTCACGGCATGATCATATAAAAAATAATTGACGGTCTCCCCAGTTTTACCTGTTATCAATGCTTCGAAAGGAAAGTATTGACCATCGGGGGAAATAATGATCCTTCCCGGCGGGAGCGAAATATTTTGAAATATCATTTTGAACAAACTAGCAGAAACATTTTCAAACAACGAAAACTGCCGGTTTAACAGGTCTGGTTTATCAATAAGTGAATTAAACAGATTTCTGACGCTGTCAAAGGCATGCCTGCCTGACTTTAAAAGGTGAATTTCAGTTGCTGCAATAACTAAGGTATAGATTGCACTATCGCCGGAAAAAAGATCTACAAATGACCCTTGCCCATTCAGCAATTTTTTCTGTACCTCCTGAATGCTGATTAAACTGGTATCTAAACTACTTTGATAATAAACAGGGTTTTGTTTTTTTATGCGCTCCTGAAACCTGAATAATTCCTGCTTATAAGTAAATAATTCATTCTGAATATCAGCATACTGCTCTGAAGACGGTTCAGCTTTTCGCAATGCCCGGCCGGTAATCAGGATTTTACTTTTCAGATGTGCCGACATCAAAAGATCTTCCCGCGATAGTAAATTTTGTTCATTCATCTGATCGTTTAGCAAAACAGCCCTGCTTTTCTCAAAAAAATAAAATGCTTCTGCCATATTCCCGGTCAGAAAGGAGGATTCAATGGCATGCTCGTATAACCGTTTTGCATAACTACGCCAGTAAAGCCTCGATTCCTGGGCAAACTGGATTTCCTTGATCTGGTTAAGCAAACGGTCTGCTATTCTATAAATGCGCAAGGCTTCGTGCAAACTGTTGAGCTGTTTGTCATAACCATATTGCTCAAGGAAAGCGTCGGCTTTATCTAATACAATATTCAAAACATGTTCTGTCGAGTTTATATCAATATAGTCCCCGGTATGAGTAATCAAGTCCTGCTCAGTAAACCCAGGCTTAACTATATTAAAGGCTTTTTGAAAAAAATAATAAGCCGAATCAAATTTTTTCAACTTGGTATAGGCATTTGCGATATGCCCGTAAATATAAAATGCGTCGAATTTATTCCCTGTCCGCAACGCTTTATGATAGTATTGCATAGCCATCCGCGGCAGGTTGAATTTTTCTGAGTAAATCAATCCAACCTGCGTCAATGCTTCTCCCATGATGGTCTTTGTTTCTGTGTGCCGGTCATAGGTATAGGCTTTTAAGAAATAATCAATAGCGGCTTGATTTTCTCCCCTGGCTCTATATACATAGGCAAATAGTCTGTATATATCAGCCAGATAAGCTTTATTACCCGATTTCAAAAATTCCTCCTTTTTATCCTGCAGGAATTGTTCTGCTTCGTCATACTTTTTCAAGGACCATAACGCATTGGCTTTATACCCGGTAAAAGATAAGATATAGTCCATGCGGTCGCTGTAATGATAGGATTTGCGGGTAAGCGATTCGCCTAAAGAAGCGTGTTCCACACACAAATTATAATCCCCCCGGAAATATAGATCCCTTACACTGTTGGAAAGCAGAAAAACGGAAAAATGATACATCGTATCACTATTCATTTCGTAGGCAATACAGCTATCGATGGCTTCGTTTTTTTGTGTAACCAGTTTAAGCGAATCAAAACAAATTGATAAATAATAATAAAATTTAACCAGGTACCTTCT
>JAOQAL010000820.1 GCA_025963615.1 Chitinophagaceae bacterium
AAAGCAGCTTCAATCTTTCAAGCAGCTCAGGTGTCCAGATCTTAAATGCCACAATTTTCCTTGATTTCGTCAATACCACTTTCCATATTATCAATTAATTCAGTCAGAGAATTAATTGCACTTTCACTCTTTTCTCCCTGCTCAGCTCCTTGAAATGATTCGGGCATATTGTCAAAATATTCCTGTTCATCATCCCTTTCACTCATTAATTCGTACATGGATTGTTCGAGAGCCAGAAGTATTTTATCGATGTTTTTTCTTCTTGTCTTGTTCATAAATTCTGATCTGTAAAAGGTTTAAACTATCGTTTCCAACGCCCTACCCAATGCTCATCTACAAACTTTAACACGTAGTAAACAAAGCTGAAAAGCAAGATCATGAAGCTCAGAACAAGTGTGGCCAGCGCCGCGGCTGGTGAAAAAAAGTGAAACATTAAAAGCATCATCGTGCCACCGCCCCTTCCGCCAGCTCGTAGCTAACTTCAATTATCCCCAAATCGATTTTAATAGTGACGGTTAAAGAAATCACTTCGTAAAGTGCGATTTGAAGTCTGTAAAAGACTTTTACGCGTGGTGTTTGCGCTTTTTCTTCGCCGGCAACCGCAGCAGCTGTGTAATCATCCAACTTACTTTCAATGGCAGCAAGCGCGGCCAAATCTTCGGGAAGGGCATTATTCTCCCAGGCATGAATTATCTCATGAATGTTCATTTCTGTAAAATTTTGAGGTTTAATTAATTATTGGATGCTCTTCCAATCCTTTTTATGGATGACAAAAGAGCAATAGATACACTTATGTAAATACTTGAAAACTTTTCGTTCCGGGAAGATCCTGGCTGACTGCATTAAGCTGCATTTCGGGCAGATGATCACATCTGTCTCAAACGGTTCCTGCTCATAATCAGGCTCGACCTTTGTTTTTCGTGGACTTTTTACGATGGCCATGGGAAATGTTTTTTAAGCGATAAATTAACCAGACTGCAAAAACAAATAGCGCCACACATGCAAGGCCGTGGAGCTGGCCATCCCAGATTTCCGCCCGGTTCATGCAGATAACCTGGTATGATATACGGAATCATAAAACCGGCGGTCCTGTGCAGCACAGTAAGCATCATAATGGCGGTGGAGTGTGAGATTTTCCTTAGCGATCGTCAGCTTTGCGATGATCGCAGCACGTTGAATGTACGCCGATGTCCTTATTTCATGACTTTGGGCAGCTTCCAATATTTCCAGCTCCGAAGTGCAGGAATTGAACATTTCGACAAATGTCTCGTACGACATTTCACGCAGCGTTACCGCCGGCGTAGCAATGATTTGTTTGTAAAGCATTATTATGATTGGTTTAGTTAAATGCGTATTGGGGGTACTCTAATGATTCAAAATCAGATAAATACACGTACCGACGATCACAATAAATTCGATGAACATCAGCATAAAGAAGGTCGGAATTATATAAGAAAGGTACTTGTCGTACTTTGTTCCGGATTCCATTAGAATAGCTTGATTTGGGCGTTATTAAGTTCGATATCCAGGTCATGTAAATCATGGTTTGTCCCTCGAAATTGCTTTTTCAACTGCAACAAACGCTGCCCATCTTTGGTAGAATCAATTTCTTTTTCCAGTTCAGAAATTTCACTTTTAAGCTGATGCTTTGATTTCAGAGCAGAAATCCGCCGTGCAATTGTGCCGTGGAAATAGTCATACAGCAAGTCATAACATTTTACTTGAAATTCATCAAAACCGGGAGCAGAAGATTGAAGTTTAAACATCCAGCCGTATACGTATTTTTCTGGTAAACTAACCATTTCACGAAGCCTGTTATCAGCTCCAACCATTTGCTGTTTCGCAAATAGTTGCGACATGATTGGGTCAATCTTCAAGTTCTGAAATTGTCGATTATAGTTAACTTCTAATGCATCGCAAATCGGTTTTAACGCAACCCAGTACTGTCCATCTTTGGCAAGGAAATAAATCGACTTGCCGTTAAATTCAAGAAATTTTTTGATTGAATCTTCCATGATTGGTTTAGTTAAATTCTTTAAGATATTAAAGAGGTTTACCATCAATACCAGCAATTTTTTCAAGAGCCAGCGTAACGCGTTCAAAACGGTCAGCACTTACAAGAGACTTGTTTGACATACCACGAGCGACAGACTGCATGTAGTCGGCTCCTTTTTTTGTATTAAAAAATGAATCTGACTCAGCCAGCTTATTTCTCCAATCAGCACCTACTTTTCCTTTGGCTACCACAAAACGATTAAAAATCCTGTCTTTCAATGGTAAAATTGCCGCTGATACGTTTTTTGTTGTTTCACTATCCATCGTTTCGTATTTTGCGTTGTTGAAAATGTATTTATATCCTAACAATACAAATATAGTATCAACAATATAAACATGCAAATGATTTGTACCAATAATGCAAAAATAGTTTTGGTAATACAAAATAGTACTTTACAAATGACTGAGGGTGAAAGAGTTAGGAAAATTAGAGGGATTATGACCTACGCAGATTTTTCAGCACCACTTGGGGTTGGAGGATCAAATATTTCAAATATTGAAAAAGGTAGGTCCCGTTTATCATTAGAATTAGCAATTAAAATTGCGCAGGTTTATGAAGTATCATTAGACTGGCTACTTCTCGACAAAGGACCACAACTTTTAAGCGAACCGAAAGTCGAATACAATGAAGCTAAGATGACATTTATCGACAAAGATGAATTAATTGAACTCCAACGCCTGGCATTGAAAAATACGATTAAGGAAAAAGATAAACAGATAGAAAGTCTAAAAAATAATTAAATGGTTTTGTCAAAAAATTATTTTCCCTGTTGGGAATTTAACACTCCTTTTAGGAATGAATTGTAGTATGATCGCCACAGAGACAATAGAAGAATATTTATTATAAATATAATTATTGCTTTAATTTATAGTAACCACTTAATACTTAATTAATTGAATATTACTTAGAATTTTTACAACTTATTTAATGGTAAACCCCTCCTATGAAAAAATTATTTACCTGTTTTGTCTTATGTATATTTTTTTTAGGTTGCTCCACCTTCCATTCAACAAACGTTAGAAAAGATGTCACTTACGATCCGCTAGCATTCCAAGCTACTCTTGAAGCACCCGGACTAAGTAAGGAGGAAATTATTAAAAAGGTAAACAAATGGGCTGTAATGAAGTACAATAGCTACAAAGCTGTTTATCAGTACAGTGACGAATCATTAATTGCTTTGAATCCGATAGTCTCAATAGATCAAAACCAAGATGTGGCGCTTTATTATAAGATTAATTCCAATAGCATAAATTATGACTATCAGTTTAGATTAGAAGCAAAGGACGGGAAAGCACGAATTACAATAGATAGTTTTAAAGACACAAAGGATCATTTTCCTAAGTATACGCTTCAAAATGAAGTTAATCTTATTCAGAATCGAAACATTTCTAACCGATGGAAGCGATTACTAAGTGAAAATGCAGCGAATGAAGATCGGCAATTTCAAAAATATTCTGCTCGGCTATTTGACAATGTTCAAGAATTATTGAAAAGCAAACAGGAAGAGTGGTAGAATGACAAAATATGACGAACGAACAAATTGAATCGATCAAAATAGCTTTGCTCAATATTGCGCAAGATACAGCAGAGATAAAACACTACTTGAAAGGTGTCGAAGCAAAGGTATCTGATATCCTTTCAGTCCAATCCAAAGAAATTGAACGAGTAGATAAAGTAGAAGATTTTTTCGAAGGAAAATTTGATGATGTCGAGAAAAATCTCGACGAAATAAAAGATTTAATAAAATCACTTGAATCGTAAACAAAAACCATGGCAGAAGCAGAAATTAAATTAGGAGATGTAGTCTGGCTCAAATCAGGCGGCCCCGCAATGACCATAAACGGATTTAATGCCAACAATGCGTTTGTGTGCTCATGGTTCGTAGAAAACAAAGCTGACAGTGCAAGTTTTTTCGCAGTTGCACTTACGAAAGAAAAACCAAAATCAAACGTCACAGCAGCATAAAATAAGGTTGGGTCCGATAAAAAACAGTCGATTACTTTCAAATCGCTTTCAAACGAGTGCTTAAAACATTGATAATCAGTATCACCAAACTAGCAGGTGGGCCCACAAGGTCAACAAAAACCGCCTATACACGCTGTATAGGCGGTTTTTCCACTTTCAAATTACTTTCAAATTATTTTTCGAGCCCAAAAACGGCCTTTTACTTTCAAATAACTTCCAAATAGTTTTTGATGAAAACATTCATTGGATTACGCAGCAATAAGGGTTATGTGAAGAAAACCGGGAAGTCTCAGCTGTACATGCTGGTAGGGATCGAAAATAAATTTGAGAAAATCCCGCTTGATTTAGACTGGCCAGCGGCTTTGGTTGATGAATCCAACAATCAGCTACTCGAAAGAGAAAAGGATGATAAAGACTGCGCAGACAACAACCTTATTATTAGACAGGCCTTTGCGAAGGTTAATGACATTTTTGTGACTGCACGCCTTCAAAAGAAAGAAATCACAATGGAGGAATTGATAGATATGTACTACAATTATTTGCGGTTGCAAGATTTCATCGTTTACATGTCCGATAAAATAAAGGAGCGTTATAGGAGAAAAAAAATTACCTGGAATACCAAAAAATCACAGACATCCGCCTGGCTCTGGCTGACACAGTTTAAAAAGCAAATACCGTTCAAAGATCTCACACCAAAACTGGTAGAAAACTTTGAAGCTTTTATGCAAAAACAAAGCAACAAGCGCAGTAAAGAGAAAAAATCACTGGATGGCAATACCATAGCCAATGTGATGAAATATGTAAAAGCATATATCAATCTTGCAATAAAGGATGAAATTCCAATTAAAAACCCGTTTGATAAAGCAGACGTAAAAACCCATCAGGATGTAAAAATGATTGAACACGTTTCTCCACGTGGCGTAGCATTGTTGATCAAACATTACAACCGGGAAATTCCTATCGGCGAAAAATTATCTCTGTGCCGTTGGCTTATCGCCTGCCATTTATCACTTCGAATTTCTGACATATTAAAAATTGACACATTAAAACTTGAAAATTACAAACAAGCTGGTAAGATAATTTTCAACCCACAAAAGCAAGTACTGACCAACAAACTGAAAACCGTTTACGTACATATTGATGAGTATGCGATGAAATATCTGGAAGATTGCGTCGAACTACAAATTCAGGCAAAAAAACTGGGATTGAAAATTACCGAAGAATATGGAAGGAAAGCGCTTAAAACGATAGCTGATAAAACGGGTGTCAAGCTTAATGGCTTTCACATGGGCCGACATACTTTTGCTACCAATTATATTCGCTTTGGTGGAAAGGTTACTAATCTCCAATATATTATGGGACATAGCAATATTAACACTACCATGCGGTATGTCCACATCGTAGATGATGATGCAGAAGAAGACATGCTTACGCTTTCTCGCGGCTATTTGGCCTTCATGAATATAAAAAAAGAACCGAAGAAATAATTTCTCCGGTTCAAAACCCCTAAATTTTTGTATTTTTTGTAATCAGGCACTCGCACGATCGCGGGTGTCTTTTATTAAATTATGGTAGTCTTCAAGCACGCTATAATTCCAGCCACCCGGCTTATTAGCTATCACAGAAAGCAGTTTCACCATTTCACTAATGCGCGGATCCATCATTGTCGCCGGTGTTGCGGCCTGGCTCATTGCTGTACTGCCGCCGTTTGCAAAGTATCGTTGCTGACGTAAGGCTTCAAGTGTCCCTGCAAAATCTGCAACGGCCGGATTTTGAAGCATAGCGTTACTGATCACATATTCTTTCTTGTAACCTTCCCCAGCCACATAACTACGCCTGCCCAGGTTAAATAAAGTCGGCCGGCTTACCCACCCTTCCGGATTGCCGGAATGATCCTGCATGATGGATGCCATATCAGTTGGTCCTCCATCCTTACGGAACGATGGTGTTGTAGGTTCCTTCGCTTCTTTTACGAGGGCTCTTGCTTTTACTATACCAGCTGTAACGGCAGCAATTGCTGTAACAATGCGAAGCGCTACCGTATAAGGATCTCCTTTTGTTCCCGCAGCAACCGCAGCAGCCACAGCTGTCCCGGCTTCTACTGCGATTTGAAATAATGCCAGTGCTTTCTGAAATTCCGCATACTCACTTTGATTTGACGCGGCAATGTCCAGGATATTGGAAATTATTTGACCGCCTGATTGTAGCGCCTGCCCGGTTTTATTGATGTTATCCAGCTTAACCGCTAAAAGATCTCTTTCCCCTTTTGCAATGGCGCTATTTACTTTCTTTTGCTGTTCAACATCCAGATCACCATATTTTTCCCGCAACAAGCGAAGACGTTCCAGGTGTTCTTCAATGATTTTTTCTTTACTGGTACCAGCTTCATCTGCCAGCGCCAAGTCACTTAGATAAGAATTATTTAAGCCGCCAATTTCATCGTTAGTCCTTTTTGTTAACCGCTCAGCTTTTAACTTATCTAGTTCCAACTGTTTATTTTTCTCGAGCTCAATAATTGATTCGCCTTTGGATTTAGCAATGGCGATTTCTTTATCCCAATGACTGGTTATTTCAAAAAGCTCCTTATCTGCTCGTTTTGCGACATCATCATCACGATCCTTTGCATATTGGTTTTCTTCCTTACTTTTTCCATTCAGGATATCAAGCTGCTTCCGGATCGTTTTGTCAAAATCCTTTAAATATTTGGCATTGTATTTATCATTGATCTGCCCGAGCTCCTGAACTTCGAGCTCATTTATTTTTTTTAGCTGGGCCGTGTTGTTATTGGCATCCTTTCTGAACTCTTCATATTTATTATGCGCGGCCTGCATTTCTTTTTCCTGCTCGGCCATCATATTCAGGGTGAGCTCCTGTTGTTTTTTCAACAGCTGCTCATCCAGGCGCTCTTTGTCCGCCAATGCTTTTTCCGCAGCTTTTTGAGCTTCTTTTTCAGCATCTTTTGAAAGTGCCGGACCGTCATTCCCATCACTCTTTTTAGCAGGAGCAGGCTTATATCCACGTCCAAGTCTGCGGGATGCGGCATCACCTATTCCTTCCAGCCCGGCCAGATCCTGACGGTTAATTTTTAGCTCAGCTTTTACTTTTGCCAGCTTGTTTTCGATATCCTGCAATTCAGCATTAGTAAATTTTACCAATGTCCTGGCACCTCCTTGCCTGATACCGCCTTCATCACGCCGTTTCTCCAAATCAGAAATTTTATCTTCAAGTGTAGTATCAGCTTTCCGGAGCATTTCACGTCGGGTTTGACGCATCGCTTCCAGTAGTCCTTTTTCCTGGGCAATAAAGGCCGTCACCTTATCCTTATTGATATCAATTGCTTTTCCATATTCATCCCAGGCAGTAACGGAAGTGGGCACTTCTTTGGCAATCAAAGCAATCATCTTTTGCATTTCTGCCTGTTCTTCAGTACTTCGCTTTACTATTTTTTGCAGCTCAACATACCTGGCAAGCAACGGCGCAATTTTGGCCTCTGATTTTCCGACCTTATCCTGTTGCAAAGACAATCCCACCATCTGGATATCCAGTTCGCTGAGCACGCCGAACATTTTGCCAAATTTCAGGATCAGCGGATCCATCCCGGAAGCCATTCTTTCCCAGTAGCCGGTTGTGATTTTACCCAGTTTTTCAAGAATTGCACCTGAATTCTGGTTTTTGATATTAAATTCTTTCTGAACAGATGTCCCCTGAGAAACACTTTTATTCGCAATATCCTGCTGCTCTCTTAGCAACTGGGTGTTTTTCGTAAGCGCACCAATCACCGCAGCACCTTCACTGCCTTCAATGCCAAGCGTTGTCAGCATTTTTGCCAAACCTTCCACACCCTGAGTGCTGCTTTTTGCACCTTCAAGTACTTTAATGAATGCCTCGTTTCCATCCGTTTTAAGCAAATCACTAAATTCTTTAACACTCATTTTGGCTACCTTGGCAAAGTATGGAATGTCTTTACCCAGGGCGATCAACATCTTACCAATATTTGTCGCAGATATTTCTACCGACTGCCCTAAAATATCCATGGTAGCAGCCATACCCAGTGTATCGGCTATACTGATCCCGGCATTTGGAGCAATCCCTGCAAACTTTTTCGCCCAGTCAACCAGGTAACCTTCATTTGCAGATGAACTGGCTCCAATCGTATTGATACCGGATGCAACCATAAGCATGGCTTTCTCAATACCATAGGCTTCCTCTAAACCAAATATCTTGACAAGCTTCCCGATATTATTAACCACTTCCTCAATATTCCCGCCGAGATCTTCCCCCAGGGCCACATTGATCATATCAGCGGCTTTTACAAAAGCCAGCACATCTTTTCTTGAATCATACCCCAGTTTACCCGCAACAGCCGCAAGTCCGCGAAGCTGATCAACGGGTGTACGGGTATCGATGGAATTCAAATCTTCGTTCAATCCTTCGAGCTCAGTACCAGTAATTCCTGTTTGTTTTGAAACATCGGCCAAAGAATCCGATAGCTCACCAGCCTTACCAACCAACGCGGGAATTCCACCAATCACTTTTTCAATAGCCATCATGGCAATATTTCCGCTCACAAAGCCAGCGGCAATATCTTTCCATGACAATTTGAATTTCAAAAGAGAGCCTTCACCACCTTTCAATTCAGCCATCATTTGCGAATGCATCTGTCGGGTTGCATTCAGTTCCTTTGTCAGCTTCGCAAACCCAGCCGGGTCATCAGCTTTCTTCATAGTCCGCAACTGGCGTTCCAGACCGATCATCGTAACCGTTACATCTTTTATAGAAGTTTGTGCCTGCTTACCATTGATGATAAGTTCTAAGGTGGCTTTTTCGTCTGTTTTTGCCATCGTTATGCAACGGTTACAGTTTGATTGAGAAGGGTTTCGGCAAGTTTGATAAATCCGATTCCGTAGCTATTCACCAGAATTTCACCTAGCTTTTTTTCCTGGCTGGCTTTGGTTTTGGAATACCATTTTTTAGGTGACCGTTTTATTCCGGTCCGGTCGGATCCGTATCTTTTCCGGTAAAGTGATTCGTTGGTATTTGTGCCGCGCCCCACACCCATATCCACATACCGGCCATACATCAGGAAGTCGATTTTAATGCTGTCACCGCCTTCCTTCATGTTTACTTTTCCAGTGAAACTATTGTAAAGCGCATTGGTATGCGGGTTTACGTAGCGGTCATTCCCTTTGCGTCTTTTGTATATTCGATATGTCACACGGCCGTAAATGAGCCGTTTTTGCTTTTTCTGGAATTTTTCCATTGCAATCCGGACAAAGTGCTCATACGTTCCCTTCAAATTAATCCGTGCGTTCAAATCCAGATCTTTGTATTCCATAATATGCTTAATGAAAAATCATAACCTAGTCCGGTAACCTGCGCCATTCTGGATTATCCAGGCATTGTTCAGTTTCCATCCACCAAGGAAAAGTGTGGTGGAAAGGTGGATATCATGTTCAAGGACAGTGCGGGATTGCGTTGCTGTTACATTGGAGGTTTTGTACGTAGTTGTGCTTTGTCCATTTGTATTAAGCGTCAGCGTAGCAACCTTATAGTTTACGACAAGACTGGGAGATGGAGCCGGTATGGTGAAATTCCCATCCAGATACGCCAATAAAACCACATCCCCGTACTGATCAGAAAATCCATTACCCGAAACATTCCGAAAATTTTCGATCACAAACTTTACCCAGATACCTAAAAACAAATCACTTGATGGGGGCAAGGCTCTTAATAATTTGGGGTTCAATTGTCTCCCTTCAAATTTGGCAAGTACAAAACCTTCATTTGATGGCAATTCATAAGTGAGCTTTTCCAAAATGTAACGTCCCAAAACATAGTTTTTAAGTCGTAAGCCTATCGGTTCGTTTGGTGAAACTTCGCTCAGTTTAGCAATTGAAATCTTTAAAAGAGCTGTTGTACGTGTCGAGTAAGCAAGAAATTCATAATAAGGTTTTTGATATCTATTCCATATATCGTCTGGTTCTCCGGGCCGTAAAGACAACTTTCCAAAAACTTTATATTGCGAATCATAAGACACCGGACTGGCATAAGGATATTTATTCCCTTTTGAATCTTGCTGCATTCCCCAGTATATCAAAAAACGTAATCCAAAGTCATTAACCAGCGCCGGCACTGTTTCCGGTTCTGCATTATTTACGTACGGTGAAAAGTTGGCTGATTTTTCAAAAAAAGGATCTGCCAGATTTCCCGGCATATCCACATAAGGAAGCATCATTACTGATGTGTATACATTGTTACTTATAACCGTAAAAAGCTGAACTTCGGTAGTCCCGATTTTAAGAGAAATGTCTACCCCACCTGTGCCAATAGTAAATTTAGAATCAGCAGTATTTTCACGTTGTACTGAGAACGAACCATCGAAATCACGGCCCACCGCAGCATTGTCGCGCTCATCTTTATCCACAGTTACAATAAATCCACCTGCCCCAACGGGTTCAT
>JAOQAL010000833.1 GCA_025963615.1 Chitinophagaceae bacterium
GCCTACCGCGCTAAATGATTTAAGTGTATTGGAATCACAGTTTACCCATTTGGCATTGCAATCATCCTGCGGGTAAGCTGAGGTGGCTTTGGAAATATAAAAGAATCGGATGGAATTATTGGCACTGGTGGGTAGTTCCGCCTTTACATCCGGCAAACCCCACTGTTCATTCATTTCCATGTTGGATTGCCCGGAACATATCCAGACTTCTCCAACCAGGATATCGGTTAATTCAATGCGGCTAGTTCCTTTGATAACAATTTTGTACGGCCCTCCTGCTGAAGGGGTTCTGACTTTCAGCTTCCAGGAAGCCCCATTATTAACGACCGTAGAGTCTGTCAGACTGTTCCAGCTTGTAGTAACAAATATCGTCTCTCCTGGCTGCCCCCAGCCCCATAAGGCTGCCGAATCGTTTTGCTGCAAGACCATACCAGAGGACAAAACGGCAGGCAAACGTAGCTGGCCAGCCCCTTGATTAGTTATGAATAACAGGAAAAAAAATAAGAATGGGTTGGAATACTTCATACAATTGTTATTATATTTTTAAAATCACTGGATTTATAAAATAATAACTACGAATTTAAGTTAATAAAGAGTGAAGTATTAACCTCGGACAACAAATAAGACTTGTGAAGAACTTTTAGTCGTTATATTGCAGCTTAGCACAAGAATTGCTGAGTTTAACAGTTAATCTTATACCGAATGAACATACAATTTAAAAAAAATATACAGTTCACAAAAATCGTGAAAGCTGAAGGACGTTTGAGAGAATTTAATTTCCGGAAGCTCGGCGGGATCAATGAAGGTTTTTTTACGGTGGATGTGGTGGATGACCGGGGTAACCGGATCATGTTCAGGATGCAGAAAGAAGATAATCACTGGAAAATTGTGGAGCAGCCGCTGCCCTCGTGGATATTATCAAGCGAAAACGAATTTCACGGACTCATTGAAGAGTCACTATTATAAGCAGTCTACCCTTATTATTCCCTTCTTTTTTTTTCAAATACCAGGTAACCCCAGGCTTGTAAATTCAGTTCATAGGCTTGGGATATATTTTCCTGTAACCCTGAAAAAATATTTTTGAAATTACCGGACACCTGTTCGCCGGTAATTGTAAAAGAAACATCCCCAGCGGATAGGTTCAAAAGGACCAATACCTCATCATTGCCCTTTCTCCTCAAATAACTAAAAATTCTGCCATCCGTAGTTTTGAGCCGGTAGGTAAGGACATCAGGATCGCCGGCCTTCAACGCGGGATTACTGGAATGAAGATTTAATAATGATTTATAAAAATCATGCAATTCAAAGTTATTATTCCAGTCAATCACATCTTTATCAAAGAATTTCAACCTTTTTTTATTGGGCAGTTCCTGCCCGCTGTAAATAAGTGGAATGCCGTTCCAGGTAGCGCACAAAACCGCAAAGACTGTTGCAGCGTCTCCCATGCGTTCGTATTCGCTGCCGCTATGTGAGTTTTCGTCATGATTACTGGTACATAATGCCCGTAAAGCATCTTTAGGAAAATTGTCATTGTATTTATACAATACATGATCCAGTCCTCCTGTATCGGTTTCCTTACGCCAGTATTGTTCCATTTTATGAAGAAACTCCCAGGCATAAGAGGCATCAAATACTTCGTGATAAATGGCATCTTCTGTTTCTGCAAGCCAGAATAATTTTTTAGTTAGTTCCAGTTCTTTTCTTGCCCGCTGCCAGAAAGAGAGTGGGATAAGATGCGCCATGTCACAACGGTAACCGTCGATATCACATTCATCCAGCCAGAATTTCATCGAAGCGATCATAGCGTCCTGCTGTTTTACATTGTTGTGATTAATTTGGATCACATCTTCCCAATCATACGGCGATTTAAAATTACCTGAACCATCCCGTTCATAAAAATCCGGATGGTCGTTGGTCCATACATGATCCCATGCCGTATGATTAGCCACCCAATCCATCATGACTTTAAAGCCGAGTTGATGAGCTGTACGGACCAGGCTTTTAAAATCATCCAGGTTTCCAAACTCAGGATTGATGGCCTGGTAGTCTTTTATAGAATAATAGCTTCCCAAACTTCCCAAACGTTTTACGTTACCGATCGGATGAATGGGCATGAACCAAAGAATCTGTACGCCCATGTCTTTTAACCTTGGCAAATGAGCTGCAAAAGCATTAAATGTTCCTTCCCCGGTATATTGCCGAATGTTTATTTCATAAATATTCGTGTTATATCCCCAGTCAATAGTTTTAAAATCTGCATTCATAATCAGTCTTTGAAAAAAGATTTGTGAAAATAATCTATCCGGCAGCGGTTGCCAAGAGTTTATGGCTTATAGTTTATGGCTTATTATTTCTTAAATCAGCGCGTTCCAATATAGGGTATTTCAGTTGCTGACTACAGAATGGTTGACTGCAAGAGAATATAGTTTGATCTCTTTACCTATTTTCTGTAATCCATACGGGTGGTTGTTATAGTGTATGCCGGCAGTTTTGATCATGCCGGGTTTTTTGAAATCGTTAACTTGCATCCTGATTTCCTGATACACCTGATAACCGAAAGATCGTAGTTCTC
The DNA here is from genome assembly GCA_025963615.1 of Chitinophagaceae bacterium. Lineage (GTDB taxonomy): Bacteria > Bacteroidota > Bacteroidia > Chitinophagales > Chitinophagaceae > JAFDYH01. The sequence continues at coordinate 2,573 of JAOQAL010000833.1, forward strand.
AATGAAAAAATTTGAAGTTCCTATTATATACCGCAGCCCGTTAATTTCCGCTATAAAAAAGAAGCGGAAGGAACAGGATAGAATGAAGAAGGACTTCCTGCCTACTCTTCTTGACTTTGGCCCATTACAGGTTTATTTAGCCCGTCATTTTGGCTTTTGCTATGGCGTTGAAAATGCGATTGAGATAGCTTTCAGAACGATAGAAGAAAATCCTGGCAAGCGGATTTTTTTATTGAGCGAAATGATCCACAATCCGCAGGTAAATGCCGATTTAATGGCGAATGGTGTGGAATTTTTGCAAGATACTTATGGCAAACAACTAATTTCATTTGATAGGATCACTGCCGAAGATATCGTTCTCATTCCCGCTTTTGGTACTACCATTGAAATTGAAAAAATGCTGAATGAAAAAGGGATAGCGGTTGAGAAATATAATACTACCTGTCCGTTCGTTGAAAAAGTATGGAACCGCAGCGAAGCGATTGCCAGAAAAAATTATACAATCGTTATTCATGGAAAGCCTAACCATGAGGAAACCAGAGCAACCTTTTCGCATGCTGCTGTCAATGCTCCATCAGTCATCGTAAAAGATATGAAACAGGCCATGGAGCTGGCGAAGTATATTACTGGTGAAAAAGCCGCCCGTGATTTTTATGCTGAATTTAAGGGGCAATACTCAGCCGGTTTTAATGCTGAAAAGCACCTGGTCAGCATTGGTGTGGTAAACCAGACAACCATGCTTGCCGGCGACACACAGGCCATTGCCGATTTTCTGAAACAAACCATGATTGAAAAATACGGCCTTACAGAAAAAACAATCAGCGGTCATATAGCTGATACCCGGGACACGTTATGTTATGCTACCAACGATAACCAGGGTGCTGTTACCAGCATGTTGGAAACTAAAGCGGACCTTGCTATTGTTGTTGGGGGGTATAATTCATCCAACACGACGCACCTCGTGGAGCTTTGCGAAGAAAAACTCCGAACCTATTTCATCCACAGTGAAGAAAAGATTTTATCCGGTACCGATATACTTCATTATAATTTTCATACCAAGACAGAAATTGTAACCAGCCATTACCTGCCGGTCAAACAACCTGTAAAAATCCTGATTACCAGCGGCGCTTCCTGTCCTGATGCATTGGTGGAAGGAGTGATTACTAAACTGACGACCTTCTTTACTATTGAAAAGACGATGGGTGACCTGTCGGAAGAATTCAATAAACCTATTGAAATCCGTCCCGAAAGCTGATTTATGGAATCCTGATAAGGGAATAAGGATAAAAACAGTTAAGGAAGATCAAAAATTCGACCGTTCAGCGATCCGCTTCGGCTTTAAACCTTAAATTTGCACCCTGATACGATGCCGGGATAACCAATAAAACCGGCATTTTTATTAGCACCATTCCTACAGAAGAGCACTACGCCAGACAGGAGATTTTTTTAGTCGGGATTGAATTTGTGATAACGCCCTAAAAAAGTTGTAATGAAGAAAAAACTAAAAGGTTTCTATTTTATTCTTTTATCCTTTATTATCTGCCTGTTGCAGCTGCCTTTTGCCTTCGGCAAAAAAACCCGGTACCACAACGAAACTTTTTTTCATCCTCTCAAAACAGTTTCAAAATATACAGATTCCGTAGCTCGTATTTCTTCATTCCGTTCTATTTATGATAGTCTGAATCTGGAAATTTCGGGACTGAGCAAGCAGGCTTACGAAATGGCCCAATCGGGATTTAAGAAAATGAAGAATCAAGGCCGCCTGGTCAATGATACCATTCTTTCCATTGTTGATTTCAGCCAACCCAGTGATAAAAAGCGTTTATACGTGTTAGATTTAAAAAATTATAAAATTCTCTACAATACCTTAGTGGCGCATGGAAAAAAATCAGGCAAGTTGTGGGCAGCGTCATTTTCCAACCGCCCTTCTTCCTATAAAAGCAGTATCGGTTTTTACGTTACAGGCCATCCTTATGAAGGAACTAATGGTTATTCCTTAAAATTGGATGGACTTGAAAAAGGATTTAATAACAATGCAGCGCGCCGGGCTATTGTACTGCATGGAGCAGGTTATGTATGTGATTCGTATATCGCCGAACAGGGATATATCGGACGAAGTGAAGGCTGCCCCGCTGTTCCAGTGCAATTTGCAAAAGACATTATTAATACGATTAAAGACGGCAGCTGTCTTTTTATCTATCATTCCAATAAAGTTTACCGTCAGCATTCAGCTATTCTGAAAGGATAATAACATCCTGTTTACAATTATAAGTCACTGAAGCATTGTCAATCTTTATATTTGACGATTAATTGATCATTATGCTCAAGGCAGGTATTTTTGGCACGGGACATCTGGGAAAATTTCATCTAAATAACTGGAAAGAGATCTCCGGTATTGAATTAGTTGGTTTTTATGATCCCAACGATGACATAGCAAAGGAAGTTTCTCAAAAATACCAGTTACCCCGATTCCTGGACATTGATACATTGATGGATGCTGTTGATATTGTGGATATCGTGGCCCCCACGACTCATCATTTTGCGCTTTGTGAAAAAGCAATTAAAAAGGGCAAGCACGTTTTTGTTGAGAAACCGTTGGCTAATTCCATGGCCGAGGCGCAGGAACTGGTAAAGCTGGTAAAAGAATCGGATATAAAATTACAGGTAGGCCATGTTGAACGTTTTAACCCGGCTTTTTTAGCCGTCAAAAACATTCCGATGAATCCCATGTTCATTGAAGTGCACCGCCTGGCACAATTCAATCCCCGTGGTACGGAAGTAAGCGTAATCCTCGACCTGATGATACACGATATAGATATCCTGCTCAGCGTGGTAAAAAGTGATGTAAAGTCAATTTCTGCGAGCGGTGTAGGCGTGATGACTGAAACGCCGGATATTGCCAACGTTCGTATTGAATTTAACAACGGCTGTGTAGCCAATTTAACCAGCAGCCGGATTTCGATGAAACAGATGCGTAAGATGCGCCTGTTTCAGAAAGATGCTTATATCGGCATTGATTTCCTGAATAAGAAAACAGAGATCATAAAATTGAAAGAGCCGCAGGATTCCAATGTTTTCGCCTTTGACATAGCGACGCCCAGTGGTCCCAAAACAATTGCCATCGCCAATCCCATAATACCTGAAGTCAATGCGATCAAACTTGAGCTGGAAGAGTTCAGGAATGCTATTATCAACAATACTAAAACGATTGTTTCGGAAATAGATGGCATGATGGCAATGGATGTAGCACACCAGATATTAAAAAAAATCGGCAATAATTCGCTTGTCAGAGGATGAATAAAAATGTAAGGCAAATACCGGTGGTTTGGTATGCAGTAATTGATTTCTTCACAGCTGCAGCAGCCTGGATATGTTTTTATTTCATACGCCAGTTATTGCTGAACTCCCCCATTGGTATTTCTCAGCAGGGCAGTCGCCGGTTTTGGTTACCCCTTTTTCTACTACCGTTCGGATGGCTTGTTTTATATTCATTAGTAGGTTTCTACCGCTCCCTGTATAAAAAGTCCCGTTTATTTGAATTCACCAATACATTTCTATGCAGTATCATTGGTTGTATCTTTTTGTTTTTTTTAATTGTGCTGGATGACGTTGAACACAATTATTTTTATTACTACATTTCTTTTCTCATCTTGCTTTCCGCACATTTTATCTTCACTTTTACCGGTCGTGCGCTTCTTTTGAACCGCGTAAAAAAACATATACGCAGCCGGAGTGTGCAGTTTAATACCTTGATGATCGGCAGTCGCGAAAACGCCGTAAAAGTTTTTAAAGAAACAGAAAAACACCTGGATGACGGGGGTTACCGGTATGTTGGTTTTGTTTCGCCGGATTTTTACGGAAGCAATGGCATCGACAAGTTCATTCCCGCGCTGGGAAGTGTAGATGACGTAGAAAAAATAATTGATGAAAAAAAAATCCACCAGGTGGTACTTGCCCTGGAAAAGTCAGAGCAGCCCCTGCTTGAAAGCATTGTGAACCGGTTAACGGAAAAAGATGTTGAAATAAAGATTCAGCCCAGCATCATCGATATTCTTTCCGGTTCGGTAAAAACAAATAATATCCTAGGGGCTGTATTAATTGATCTGCGAACCGACCTGATGCCGCAATGGCAATTGAACATTAAAAGACTGATTGATGTGGTAGCCGCCCTCGTGGGATTTGTTCTTCTTTCTCCCTTAATATTATATGTTGCTTTGCGGGTACGATTTTCTTCCCCCGGGCCTGTTTTCTTCTCCCAGGAAAGAATCGGCTATAAAGGAAAGCCATTCCAGATGTACAAATTCCGCTCCATGATTGTGGGCGCGGAAAGCGATGGACCCCTGCTTTCTTCGGATAATGATCCCCGTATAACAAGGTGGGGAAAAGTAATGCGCAAATGGAGGCTCGATGAGTTACCGCAGTTGCTGAATATCCTGACCGGTGATATGAGCATTGTGGGTCCGCGCCCGGAACGAAGGTATTATATTGACCAGATTATAGCCCGGTCGCCATACTATAAATACCTGCTGAAAGTAAAACCGGGGCTCACCAGTTGGGGCATGGTACAATTTGGTTACGCTGAAAACGTTAATGAAATGATTGAACGAAGTAAGTTTGACCTCGTTTATATTGAAAACATTTCCTTATTGCTTGATTTTAAAATTATGATTCATACTTTGAGGATCATATTATTGGGAAAGGGCAAATAGGTGATGGTATATTTCGGATTGCCGGTTTTAGATTTTATTTTTGATGAAACTCCATCCTTTTGAAAAAAATTTTTCTTATCCTGCTTACCGCGTTTGGCTCACAGCTCACGGCTTTCTCACAATACTGGCAACAACAAGTCAATTACGTTATCGGCGTTACCCTGAACGATAAAGACCATACCTTAGATGGATTTGAAAAAATAGAGTATACCAATAACTCTCCCGATACGTTACGCTTCATCTGGTTTCATGTGTGGCCCAACGCTTACAAAAATGATAAAACAGCTTTCAGTGATCAGCTATTAGAAAATGACAACACTAAATTTTATTTCTCAGGTAAAGAGGACAAGGGATATATCAACCGGCTGGATTTTAAAGTAAACGGCTTCACTGCGCAAATAGAAGATCATCCCGAGCACATTGATATAATCAAAATAGTATTGCCTTCGCCCCTCGCACCGGCGCAAACAATTAAAATTGCCACTCCTTTTCATGTAAAACTCCCATATAATTTTTCCAGAGCCGGTCATGATGGGGATAGCTACCAGCTTACGCAGTGGTATCCCAAGCCCGCTGTATATGATGCCCGGGGCTGGCACCCAATGCCCTATCTTGACCAGGGAGAGTTTTACAGCGAGTTTGGCAATTTTGAAGTAAGTATTACGGTGCCGGAAAATTATGTGGTGGCAGCTACCGGCAATTTGGAAAATGAAGAAGAAAAAGAATGGCTGAAAACCAGAGATAATTTTTCGTGGAGACCTGTCACTAAAAAAGTAAAATTAAAAAGCGGTACCACTAAAAAAACTACGCAGCTCTATCCTGCTTCGGGAGCCCAGACTAAAACAATTCGCTACGTGCAGCATAACGTTCATGATTTTGCCTGGTTTGCGGACAAGCGTTTTATTGTTAATTATGACACCTGCCGGCTTGCTTCCGGAAAAATAATTGACGTTTATGCGTATTATACTCCCGGGCAGGCTGCAACCTGGAAAAACAGTGTGCGCTTTAGTAAAGATGCTGTCCGTTTTTATTCAGCGCAGGTGGGTGAATATCCATTCAACGTGTTGAGCGTTGTACAAGGCCCCGCGAGTTTTGGTGGAGGTATGGAATATCCCACTATTACCATCCTATCACCGGTTAAATCAGCAAAAGAGCTGGATAGGGTCACGGCACATGAGGTAGGGCATAACTGGTTTTGTGGTGTACTGGGCACCGATGAAAGAACACATCCCTGGATGGACGAAGGCATTAATTCATTTTATGAGCAGAAATATCTTGAAGAAAAATATAAAGAAGCTCCTTCTTCAACTAAAATATTACTGGAAACAAAAGCCGCTACCAAGACAGATCAGCCAATAGAAACAAGTTCTGAAAACTTCAGTGAAGTAAATTATGCGTTGGTAGCCTACTTCAAAACCAGCGAATGGGTGCATTGGCTGGAAACAACGACGGGTAAGGATAATTTTCAAAAAGCCATGCAGGATTATTATACCGAATGGCAGTTTAAACATCCACAGCCTGTTGATTTTAAAAATGCAATAGAAAAAAGCACCGGGCAAAATCTTGATTCTGTTTTTTCCTATCTCTCTAAAACCGGCTTGCTTCCGGTGGATAAGAGAAAGGGTACGGCTATAGCCACTATTTTTCAGCCATCCCATTTTAATAACCTGATCAACAATACAACCTCTTCTAAAAAACACATTATTACACTGGGGCCGGCAATAGGTTTCAATAGCTTTGATCAATTGATGGTTGGCGGATTTGTTACCAACTATAAACTACCTCCTTCAAAATTCAAATTCTTTATAGCCCCCCTGTACGCCACGGGGTCCAGGACATTTACCGGAACAGGAACATTGCATTATACTTCATACCCGGGCACGAAATTATTCCGCAGCCTTGATTTCTTTCTGAATGGAGCAACATTTAATACTGATAGTTACCAGGATTCATCCGGAAAAAAGACATTTTCAGGTGTACGCAAATTGGTTCCCGGGTTTCGTTTTGTATTAAAAGAAGCGGATCCACGCAGTACCATGCACCGGTATATCCAGGGAAAGGTTTTTATTATTAGTGAAGATGGCATTGTGTTTGGCAGGGATACCATTTTTAATGGCATGGATACCTCCATCGCAAACTCATATAAAAAAACCACTGAAAACAGGACACTGGGCCAATTAAGTCTTGTAGCTGAAAACAACAGGGCACTATATCCCTACAAAGGGGAACTTAAAGCCGAATATGGTAAAGATTTTATCAGGATAGCATTTACCGGAAATTATTTCTTCAATTATTCAAAGGGCGGTGGGTTGAATGTACGGTTGTTTGCAGGAAAATTCATGTATGCCGGTGGAGAAACAACAACAAAACAATTCAGGACCGACCGTTATCATCTTAATATGACCGGGGCTAACGGTTACGAAGATTATACTTACAGCGATTATTTTGTTGGAAGAAATAAGTTTGACGGAATCGCCAGTCAGCAAATTATGATACGGGATGGAGGATTTAAAGTCCGTACCGACCTTCTTGCAAACAAAACAGGCAAAACAGACGATTGGCTCGTAGCTACCAATTTTACAACTTCTGTTTTTCCCAAAATACCGCTTAAAATTTTCGTTGATGTCGGGACCTACTCAGATGCCTGGAAGAAAAACGCAGGCCTGGATCATTTTCTTTTCGAGGCGGGACTTCAACTTTCTTTGTTTAAAGAAATTGTGAACATCTATCTACCGCTCGTATACAGCAATGAGCTCAAATATTATATTCAATCGTATTTGCCCAAAAAGAACAGGATGCTGAAAACTATATCTTTCAGTATTGATATCGCTAACTTCAACCTGCGAAAGATAGACCGCAACCTGGTTTTTTAATCATGCGTGATCCCGGCAACATTCAATATATAACCCATAAGGAAATTGACAAAAAAAAATGGGATGCTTGTATAGACCATGCAGATAACGGTCTAATTTATTCTTATTCCTTCTACCTTGACCATATGGCCACGCATTGGGATGCTTTAATATTGAACGATTATGAAGCCGTCATGCCATTGCCTTATAAAAGAAAACTGTATATCTATTATTTATTCCAGCCATTTTTGACACCTGTTCTCGGTGTATTTGGGAAAAACATAGACGAAGCGCTGGTGAGCCGGTTTCTTGCAGCCATACCGGAAAAATTTAAATTACGGGATATCAGCCTCAATCATTTTAACAAAGTGAATGAGAAATTCATGGATCAATACCGAAGGCGCAACTATGTTCTTTCGTTAGCATCTTCGTACGAAACTATCAGAAATAATTATTCAGAAAACATTAACCGAAATATCTCCAAAGCCCAACAAGCAGGCTGCATTTTGAAAAAAAATATTGATGTCAGGGAGATCATTGATCTTTGTAAAAGAGAGTGGCCAAAATTTACAAAGATTGAAAACGGAACTTTTGAAAATCTAGCCGCATCTTTCTCCATCTTCCGACCCTATTCCACCAGCTATGGCATTTACCACCCGGAGGGCAAATTGCTGGCTTCCTGTGTTTTTTTGTCCCACGCCGGCAGATCCTATTACTGGCTCGTTGGCAATGATCCCAAAGCAAAAAAGTTTGGAGCCTCCCCCATGCTGATTGACCAATTTATACAGGATTATGCGGGTAGCGGGAACCTGCTCGACTTTGAAGGGTCGGACAAATTAAGCATTGCCGAATTCTATCAACGATTCGGGGCCCGGCCAGAACCCTATACGACCCTGTACCAGAATTTTCTACCGTTTCCTTTCAATCATCTGAAAAAAACGCCAGCTGACTATCGTTTGCTTATTTCGTGATTTTGAAGAAGCCTTCACCAGGCTGAATTGCAAACTGGTAAAAAGGCTGTAGTGATTCATACGAGAGATATTCTACTGTAAATCCCGTTTCCCTGAGTCTATTTATATAATCCCAGATCGAATAAATTCTTACATGATCATTTTGTCCAAATAAAAAAGATTGTTTTTCCGGATTGGAAATTGAAGGATCTTCCAGCGTTTCCGGAAGCTCAGTTGAAAATGGAACCTGCAGAATGGCCATCCCGGGCGATCTCAGCACCCGGAAGATTTCTTTCATTGCCTGTCTGTCATCCGGAATATGTTCAAGGATATGATTTCCTATGACCAGGTCAAAATAATTTCCCGTGTAGGGTAGTTTGGTTGCATCGGCTTCCCTGATATCCGGGTCGATATTTTTATAAAAGCCAGGCGTCAGATCAGCTGTTTCAACGCTTGCTTTTGCGCACAAAAATGTGTAT
>JAOQAL010000439.1 GCA_025963615.1 Chitinophagaceae bacterium
ATAAACGGATGGAAACGGCTGCTGAATTACAAGTCAATTGTTAAACAGCTTCCTTTCTTTTTATTCCTGACTGTTTTGGCCGTCATCTATATATATAATGGTCATTATGCTGATAAAACCATCCGGAATATCAACAAAACCGAGAGAGAAGTGAAAGAGTTGCAGTATGAATATAAGATCGTAAAAAGCGAAGTAATGTTTCGCAGCCAGCAAAGTGAACTGGCAAAAGCAGTGGAACCGTTGGGATTAAAAGAAATGACCACAACACCTGTCATGCTAAAAGATAGTATCGCTAATTAATAAAAATATAGAGCAAAGACCTTGGACGTCAGACGTGACATATTATGGAGAGTATATCTGAGTTTTATCGGTATAACAATACTGAGCTCCCTGGTATTGGGCCGTGCTTTTTACATCCAGCGCTTTCAGGGTAACTACTGGCGCAGCATGAGTGACAGTATGCACCAGCGGTTTATAGAAACCGATGCTGAAAGAGGAACTATTTACAGTGAAGATGGAGAAATGCTGAGTACCTCTCTGCCACAGTTCAATATTTACCTCGACTTCATGGCTGACGGTTTAAGAGATAAAGGCGGGAAAGTGTTTAAGGAAAATATCGACTCATTCGCGGTGGCTGTAGCCGGACTTTTTGGTGACAAAAGCGTCGGTGACTATAAAAAGGAATTCCGGCAGTCGTACAAGAAAAAAGAGCGCTATCATCTTTTAAAAAAGAAAGTAAGTTTTGAAGAATATAAATCGTTTCGCGGATTTCCCCTGGTAGAACTTGGCAAGAATAAAAGTGGTGTTATAACGGAAGTAAAGTCGTTTCGCAAGAACCCGTATGTTATGATGGCCAAAAGAACCATTGGCTTATACCGGGAAAATGCCCAGGTCATTGGTTTGGAAAGAACCTATGATACCTTATTAAGGGGCAAATCAGGGAAGCGCCTTGTAAGATATATCACTGGCGGGGTGCCGGTGCCGGTGGAAGGCTATGAAATAGATCCGGAAAACGGCAAGGATATCGTTACGACGATCGATGTCAATATGCAGGATATCGCTGAAACCTCCCTGATGAAAACCATGATGCAGAGTGAGTCGCAGTACGGCACCTGTATCGTAATGGAGACCAGGACGGGTAAGATAAAAGCGATCTCCAATCTCGGTCGCCGGCCTGATGGAAGTTATGATGAGGACTACAACTATTCTATGTTGACCACCGAACCGGGTTCCACCATCAAACTGGCTACCTTATTAAGTGTTTTGAGCGAAGGCAAGACCACAATAAATGATATGGTAGAAGTTGGAAGCGCCGGGAAAGCGTTTGTTGGAGTCCGTGATGTAAACGATGCGGAAAGAGCGCCTAAACCTGTCATGACAGTAAAAGAATGTTTTGCCCATAGTTCGAATGTGGGCATGAGTAAAATTGCGTTTAAAACTTTTTCCTCGCAGCCAGACAAATACCTTAGTTACCTGCATAGGTTTCGTATGGATACCGTTACGGGTATTGACCTGGTGGGGGAAGACCGGCCCAGGCTTCCGAAAATAAAACGCAACAATGAAGGACTGCATGCGATGGTAACGATGAGCTTTGGTTATGCAATAGAAGTAAGCCCGTTGCAGACGCTGACACTATATAACGCCATTGCCAACGATGGAAAAATGATGCGGCCTTACCTGGTCAATAGTGTGCAGAGTAATGGGATGGTAACAAAACAGTTTGAACCCCGGGTTATTACGGACCAACTATGCAGTCCGGAGGTGATCAAAATGGCCAAACAATGCATGGAAGCGGTGGTGACAGAAGGAACGGGTAAACCGGCTTTCAAAGACATGCCGTTTGCGGTGGCGGGAAAAACCGGAACTGCGCATGTGGCAGATGGTAATATAAAATATGGGGACGGAGTTTACCAGGCAACGTTTGTTGGATATTTTCCGGCGAACCAGCCACAGTATACCTGTATCGTGGTCATCCGCTCCAAACCCCATGCAGCTGTACATTTCGGCGGCTCCCTGGCAGGGCCTGTATTTCGGGAAATTGCCACGAAGCTCTATGCAATGAATATCGAAAAGCAAATATTTACAACCTATATACCGGTTAAAGATAGCTCCGCTTATTTCTATGCCGGATATTCAAGCGATATAAAGAATGTATATAAAACGCTGAATGTTGATTATGCAGATTCAGTTTCGCAGGGTCATTGGGGCAGTATGTATGCAAGTGGCCATCAACCTATGTTACGGGCCAATACAATTCATAAGCAGGTAATGCCCAATGTGAGAGGAATGGGGTTGAAAGACGCTGTCTATCTGTTGGAAAATATGGGATTAAAGGTACAGGTGAAAGGAAGGGGAAAAGTGATGAATCAATCCATTGCGCCGGGATCGGCATTGGTGAAAAGCAATACGGTGATACTGGAACTGGCAACTTAATTATCTGGTGAGTGACAACACTGCAGGACATATTATATAAGGTGAGTATCAGATCGGTGGCAGGAAGTACGGGTATTGATATCAGTGATATTCAGATTGATTCAAGAAAGACCGGACCGGGTTGTGTGTTTATTGCCATCAAAGGAGTGGCGGCAGATGGTCACCGGTTCATTGAAAAAGCTATCGATTCAGGCGCATCAGCTATTGTGTGTGAGGTAATGCCGGAAAAATTAAAAGAAGGTATTACGTATGTGGAAGTAGAAAACAGTACCGTGGCTGCGGCTTATCTCGCTGATAATTTTTTCGGACATCCGTCGGAAAAATTAAAAATAGCCGGGGTAACGGGAACAAACGGCAAAACGACTATTGCAACATTATTATACAAGCTCTTTACATTATTGGGATATAAATGCGGATTGCTCAGCACGGTGGAAAACCGTATTGGTGACCGGGTGATTCCAGCAACACATACAACACCCGATGCGGTTAGTTTGAACGGGTTGCTGAAAGAAATGGTGGTTGAGGGATGTGCCTATGTTTTTATGGAAGTAAGTTCTCACGCTATTCACCAGCACCGGATAACAGGATTACACTTTGCAGGAGGCATTTTCAGCAATATCACGCACGATCACCTGGATTATCACAAATCATTTGATGAATATATCAGGGTAAAAAAATTGTTCTTTGATAATTTATCATCCGACGCCTTTGCCATCAGCAATGCGGATGACAAAAGAGGAATGGTCATGCTGCAGAATACCCATGCGAAAAAGTATTTCTACAGTTTAAGGACCCTGGCAGATTTCAAAGGGAAGATTTTTGAAAACAGCCTGAACGGTCTGGTGATGTCAGTGAATGAGCAGGAGGTACATTTCAGAATGATTGGCGAGTTTAACGCCTACAACCTGCTCGCCGTTTATGGAGC
>JAOQAL010000035.1 GCA_025963615.1 Chitinophagaceae bacterium
TATTTTCCTTTTACTAATAGCACTCTTTGTATCACCAGTAACCATAATAGCGCAACAAGACAGCATTGATGCTTTTGTGACCAGACAAATGAAACAACAGGGGATTATGGGACTATCAATAGGAATTGTGAAAAGTGGTAAAGTAATCATGGCCAAAGGGTACGGACAGGCTAATATTGAATTAAATAGTCCTGCGACAGAAGAAACCGTTTATAAGATAGGGTCTGTTAGTAAACAATTTATAGGAGCCGGCGTGATGAAACTAGTACAAGAAGGTAAATTAAAAGTATCCGACCCGATAAAAAAATTTATCAAAGGCGCACCCTCAAATTGGAATTCTATAACTATCCGGCATTTACTTAACCATACATCGGGATTACCACCCGATCCCCCTGGTTTTGATGGAATGAAGGACTTGGCAGATTCAATTTATATCCAAGCCGCGTTCGCTGATAGTTTAGCTTTCCCAACGGGTTCAAAATTCGAGTATAGTAATTTTGGATATTTCATATTAGCGGATATAATCAGAATCACTTCCCGACTGTCTTTTTCTGAATACATGAAAAAATATATTTTTAACGAATGTGGCTTAAGTAGTACCAGAACCACATCGCTGACTGCAATAATTCCAAATAGAGCGGCAGGTTATATAAAGAATGCTGACAATGAAACAGTAAATGCTGCGAATTACATTGCATTAAGACCCAGTGGAGCTTTCGTTTCGAACATACATGATTTATTGAAATGGGAGTTGGATATGCAGAGTAATAAACTACTTACACAAAAGAACTGGAACCAGATATGGGATGATACCATTAAAACACCTCTTACAATGGACAATGAAGTGATACATTATGCTTATGGCTGGATGACAAATAAAGTAAACGGGAAACAATTTGTCCATCATGGCGGTTCATTGCCAGGTTTTAAGTCTGTCTACTTTCGTTATATCGAAGATAAAACGGCAATCATTGTTTTAACTAATTCTGATACTGCAGATGCATACGGGATTGCATTTGGGGTATCAGATATATTACAGTCAGGCGATAAAAGAAGATAACAGCAGCCAAAATCACAGATGCAAAATAGTAATGCGATAAATAGAACCTTGGGGTTATTTGCTAACAACATCTTCTTTTAAGTGACGCTGCTTTCACATCAAACCCATGGCAGGAGATTGACTGAATGAGACGTTGCTTAGGAAATAAATCAATATATTCATGTACCATTTTTTAACTGCTTCACCATGAAAAAATTTGCCTTTCTTTTCATTTTTGTTTTCCCGTTAATTGCCCCGGCTCAAAACCCTGATTCGGCCTGGTTCATGAATAACTATACCAAAAAAGAGGTAAGCATTCCTATGCGCGACGGTGTTAAGCTATTTACCTCTATTTATATCCCTAAAGATCAGTCCGAAAAGCATCCTATACTGTTGACCCGTACACCTTATTCGGTCGGGCCGTATGGTAAAAACTTTAAAGCGTATTGGCGCTTTTATATGATGCGATATTGTAAAGAAAACTATATTATGGTTAACCAGGATGTGCGCGGCAAGTATATGAGCGAGGGTAGTTTCGAGGTGGTGCGCCCGTTTAATCCCAATAAAAAAACCGATAAAGATATTGACGAAGCCAGCGATAGTTATGATACCATTGACTGGCTGATAAAAAATATTGATAACAATAATGGTAACGTGGGTGCCATAGGTATTTCTTTCCCGGGCTTTTTTGCTACTATGGTGGCGCTGAGTGGGCACCCGGCGTTAAAGGCGGTTAGCCCACAGGCGCCTGTCACCGATCGTTTTTTTGGCGATGATGATCATCATAACGGCGTTTTGATGCTGATGGACGCTTTTGATTTCCAGGTAGTGTATGGCTTTACTGCACCAAGCCATGCACCATCCACAGAAGGTACCCAGGGTAGTCTTCGCATACAGGCGCAGGATAATTATGATTACTATTTAAAACTCGGCGCTTTGCCCAATTTTACAAAGCTAAGCGGCGACACTATGAAGTTTTGGACCGATATGATGAACCACCCTAATTTGGATGAATGGTGGAAAGCCCGTGATGCCCGCAGTGGTATTAAAAATGTTAAACCCGCCATGCTGATAACGGGCGGCCTCTTCGACGCTGAAGATGGGTATGGTGCATGGAACACCTATAAAGCCCTGGTTAAGCAAAGCCCTGCAACTGCGAGTAAATTAATTATAGGCCCCTGGTATCATGGACAATGGGCCAGCCATGATGGTACCCACTTGGGTAATGTGCAATTTGGCAGTAATACTTCGCTTTATTACCAGGATTTGGAAGTACCGTTTTTCAATTATTATCTTAAAGGTGAAGGCACCGATGACTTAAGCAAAGCAACCATTTTTTTTTCAGGAGAAAATCAATGGCGAAGGTTTGCAGAATGGCCGGTAAGTAATGCGAAGCTGACACCTGTGTACCTGCAGCAAAATGGAAAATTATCATTTACACCTGCAAACAGCAAACCAATTTCCTTTGACAGTTATATAAGCGATCCTGCCAAACCTGTGCCCTATGCAGAAAAAGTGCACTCCGCCCGTACGATAGAGTATATGGATGACGACCAGCGGTTCGCCGCCCGCCGCACCGATGTGCTGACCTACGATAGCGGAATATTAAGCGATGATATAACCGTGGCCGGCCCGGTAACTGCGGACCTGATGGTGAGTCTCTCAAACACCGACGCCGATTTCGTGGTGAAACTAATCGATGTGTTCCCTGACGATACACCCGTTGACACTGCTACAAGGTACCCTATGGGTGGCTACCAAATGCTGGTGCGTGCCGAAATTATGCGCGGCAAATTCCGTAACAGTTTTGAAAAACCGATGGCGTTTATTCCAAACCAACCAACAGAAGTAAAATACAGAATGCCCGATGTTGCGCATACCTTTAAAAAGGGGCACAAATTGATGATACAAATACAAAGCAGTTGGTTTCCCTTAACCGATCTTAATCCTCAAAAATTCCTGGACAATATCAACAAAGCAACAAATGCTGATTTTGTAAAGGAAACTATTAAGGTTTACCATAACAGTTCGAAGATTATATTACCTGTTATTAAATAATTATCACCGGCTGTTCGTTGCTTTACAGATTGTCTCGTCCTGAAATAGGTTACGCCAAAAGTAAACTTAGTGACAAGACTCCTGCGGGACGAATTACAGCGTTGTCCGTTTCAACGGACATTTAGCAGACCAAAGTAGCAGCAGTTCGAACTTCGTTTTGAAAGATTTGCGGCATTATTGGAATTCTGAACTGGCTTTTATTATTCTGCATCCGTCAGTTTAAACTTGTGCTTTTTTGTGTTAACCAAGGCAAACCGCTGGATAAATGTTTAGATGAATACGAAAAAGAAGAGAAAGTGGCCGATAGTTTGAGTACAGCAACCGGCAAATAATCGGGTTTCTTGGTGTGACCGCCCTGGTAGACCAAAGTAGTCCCAGTTCGAACTTTCTTTTCAAAGATTTACGGACATTGTTAAAATTCTGAATCATCTTTATGGAGGATTATTTCCTAAAAGTAATTACTCACCTACTTCAAATAAATCTTCATAATGCCCTTTCCTTCCTTTCTATTTTTCGATTCTATACCATGGTCAAGGTAAGATGCCATCAGCAGCAATACTGATGAAGAAGTTTTGCTTTGCTTTCTGTTGATTGATATTGTTCCTTCGGTTCCTGTATACAAGTCAAAATTTGTATCACGACCATACTGAACAACCAACCTTGCGATGGCTATCGCTGCGTCTTTTTTTAAATTCGGATGAGCCGGCATTTTCTGGCCGTCGCTCCAGACGCCATGGGACCCTTTTATAATTTTTTTAGATAGTCTTTCGTACGTAGCAGCCGTGGCGCCATATTTTGAGGCGATATCACGGAACGATGGTCCGGTTAATTTTTGCTGAACGGCATGACAAGTAAAACAGTTGTTTTGCGTCATTATTGTAAACGTTTTCCCCAACTGTTTTTCTTTCTGTAGATAAGCTGAAATGTGTTTTACAGAAGGAAGATACTTTACCTTCAAAAAAACTTCCGCTTGCTGAATTTCTTCATACTTCGAACTGCCATCTTCTTTATCTGTTACATTTATTTTGTAAGCAATAATACTACCGGGGGTAACCGAGCTGCCATTGGCAGGCGCAGTAATCTCAACCAAAGGACTATGATTAGGCTTCTGATAGAATGAAAAACTACATAATGCTGATGCAACCACTACGCATAATAATACCTGGAATTTTGTCATACGATTTGTGTCGGCAAGTTTATTATGCCTTATCAATTTCGTCTGCAGCACGATATGCAGAACGGGTAGAGGCTTCCATACCCCAGTTAAGATTATCTGCGTAAGCGCCTGCAAAATGAATCCGTCCGTGAGGTTTCATAATCTGTGGCCAGAATTTATGCAATTGACCCATAGGAAAATGTAGCCGCTCGCAGGTGGGGGCAAAACTATCTTTTGTCCAGTCTTTACTTACTACCTGCTCTATCGTAGGTTTGGTAGCGCCCGGGTAGTTTTCTTTAAAGACCGCCAATGCACGTTGCGGTGTAATACCGCCGGGACCCGTACCCAATATGATGACTCTATGCGTATCCACTTCATCAGCGCTTTGCCAAACAGACCACAAGTCCGGACTATCAAAATCTATATTGATGCTGATTTTATCTTTCTCCCAGAATTTTGAACTTGCCTGGAATACAAACCGCTGGTAAGAATCATACTGCACATTATCAATCACAAATTGTTTTTCTGGTGAAAAAGCAGGTGTAACGATAATTTTTCTGAGCGCAGGTGGCGGAATACAATTTACCAGGTAGTCGGCCGATAGCTCCTGCGGTTCTCCCATCCATTTATATTTTACCCGTACACCGGCATTATCGTGTTCAATAGTTTGTATGGGGCAATTCAGTTTTACACGATCACCCAATTTTTTGGCGAACGCGGTGGGCAAACTTTGATTACCTCCTTTGAGCCTGAAAACATTTACAGGAAATTGCGGTACGCCCCTGAGTTTTAAAATAGATGAACGCCACAATTCAAATAAAGCCGAAATATTTGTGCCTCCCAACATGGCTAAAGCCCTGGCAGATGCGCCTTCTTTTTTATAAATGTCCGATATGGGCGTGTTGTCCATGTTATCATATCCTACACCAAACGGCTGGTACTCGTCTGTAAATTTGTCGAGGTAAGGATTGATGAATAAAGAAACAAGATCCCAATAAGGATTCTTACTGAGAAACTCAACTTCCTTTGCGTTGAAACCCATTTTGGTGAGCACTGTTTTATCACTCAGCATTTCTTCTGTATAGAACTTGCCATCTATTTGCCGCAATAAATTTTTACGCCTCGGGTAAGGCAAGGCTTCAACACCCAATTCATCCAGGTATTGCCAGTAACGTTCATATCCCGGTTTGGTAATATGTTCGGCGCCATAATCACCATACAAACCATCCGACAAGCCATCCCGCGCAGTAAAAACATGACCACCGTGTCTTCCTGAAGCTTCCAATACAGTTACATCATGACCCCGTTTCATTAATTCATAGCCCGTGCATAAACCCGCAATACCTCCACCGGCTACAATAATCTTTTTTACTGCGCGGGATGAAGGAAGCAGAGACTCGAACTCTTTGGTACCTATGAGAGAAGTACCCACACCTGCTAAGGCCGTGTTCTTTATAAAATTTCTGCGGCTGTTTGATGGCATAATAAATATCGTCTAAATAAAATAAAAAATAAGGGTTTGTATTTCTAAATCACGATTGACCGGCAATGTAAGCATTGATTCGTACATTTTTGCAAAGTGGCGGTGACATTATTTAATAAGAAAAAAGTGTTTTCCCGGTTGACTACCGCTTTGAAAAAAATTTGCGAAACCGAATAGTTGCACATATATTTGCAACCGATTGGCTTCTCAAAAAGATTTGAACAATATGAGACGGGACATTTTCCAGGCCATAGCCGACCCGGCAAGGCGGGCAATTATTACCTTGATTGCATAGCAGGCAATGACACCGAACGCCATTGCTAAAACTTCCACACGACCCGGCAATCTGTTTCTGAACAGCTTCGCATACTCACAGAATGCGAACTGTAAAACAGGAACAACAAGGCCGGGAAATTTATTACTCACTTGAAATTGAAAAAATGAAAAAGATTGATAAATGGTTAGACCAATTCAGAAAAATTTGGGAAACCCGGTTTAATCAGCTGGTTATATGCCATGATCTCAAGCGAAAATGTCTCCCATTGGTCATTGGTTGACTTTATCAAAATCGAAGCCAGGTCCGGTTTCACCTCAAAGAATTTCTTTTCAGATGAAAACGTAAATGCCAACAACCCCGCCTTTACCTCATCCCAGACGGAGACCACCTTCAGGGCCGGGGCGGAGAGCACCACCGTTCAGATCGTGAAAAAAATGGCGGACCTTGCCCAACTTGAAAAGTTCGTCGCAATGGGCTTCAAAGAAGGAATGTCAGTGACATTGAAAAACCTGGACGATCTGTTGGCAACTTTATCGCAACGGTCTTGAGCGAGGCCGAAGTATAGAAGGAAAACTGCTGCTGACATCAGTTATGTTGGCAGTAATTTGAAATCCTCACAATGAAAATGAATTTTTAACTTTGGGCCGACTCTCCTAAATAATTTGATATGAACAATACATATGACTTTAGGGTTGCCCGCACAGACATTATTAAGCAGCTTACCGTAAAAGACATATTGATTGCCTATTACAAGTGCCCGCAGGTTGATAAGATTTTGCATGTGTTTAGTCACTACAATGAAATAGCATTTACACTGAGTGGCAAAAAGACAATGCATCATAGAGAAAAATCATGGACTCTTACTGATGATACATCTTTGTTTATTCGAAGAACCGCATATACGGCAGAAAATTATGATTTTGAAGGTTGGGAGGTTCTTGCCTTCTGTTTTCAGGATGATTTTTTACGACAGGTATTTCGGGAATACAGACAATATTTACCGTTGAAAAACTTACCTGCTCCACCTTCTGATATGCTAGTTGAAATCCACGTTAACGAAACAACACGTGCATTTTTTTATGGCATGGTTCCCTATTTTTCACAAAAAATACCACCTTCTGAAAGCCTACTTGAACTAAAATTTAAAGAACTCCTTTTCAATATTCTTTCAGACCCGGCCAATGCAGATTTGCTTGCTTACATTAATAGTATTGACGATGAGTACAAAACGCCGCTCTGGCAAGTTATGGAAGCCAATTACACGTTTAATTTATCAATTGAAGAATTTGCACGTATCGCACAACGAAGTGTTACGGCGTTTAAAAGAGAGTTTCACGAATACTATCACACCACTCCCGGTAAATGGCTTACTCTAAAAAAGTTGGAATACGCGAAATATCTTTTAAACACAAGCAAAAAAAACGTCAGTGAAATTGTGGATGAAAGCGGCTTTGAAAACCTAACCCACTTTAGCCGGATTTTCAAGGAAAAGTATGGCTTATCTCCGATTTATTATCGGAAAAAGACAAACAATGCCATTCCCAAAAAGAAAAATTTTTGAACGTTTAAGCAAAATGAACTGTCGCTGTTCAAAATAGTTTTGGTGTTCTAAAATTATTTATCACTAAAACTATTTTTTATGAAACAACTATTTTTATTGGTCGTCTCCCTTTTCTGTTTTGCTGTTTACGGAAAAAGCCAACAGAACATTCCCGTGTCAGATATTATTAAAGTTATTCTTGAAAATGATAAAGTAAAGGTGACAGAGTACGTCAGTAGCTCCGGAAAAGATATTTGTGGAAAAGGAAAACATACACATGCTCCTCATCTTTCGATTTTGCTTACCGATGCTAAAGTGACAGTGACAACTCCTGATGGGAAGACACAAATTTTTGACCTAAAAGCCGGAGCAGCCTTTTGGAGCGAGGCAGAAACACATATTGCAATCAACAGCGGTAGTAAAATAGCCAAAGCTTATTTAGTAGAATTAAAGTAAACAGAGACAACTACGTTTGATCTTTTCTGAAGGGATAGTGTATAATAAAGAAAAAGACAGCGTTCAAACCACAAGAGTAAACTCATTTTTTGAACCAATCCCTAACTGGTAAGGTTTCTGAACGGTGATGAAAAGAGCCATCCGTTTAAAGATGGCTCGAATTCACGTTTGGCCTCAATTATTCAGGTTGGTGAAAACTTCTTTTGTGGTCATCCTACCGGCATTTTTAGATCATCAGACAAGGGAAAAACATGGAAACTGTTACTTCCTTCTATAGAAGGTAAGGTCTTCAATTTATCTGTTTCAGGCAACGTGATTTATGCCATATCCAGAAATGGAGGATGTTGAAGAATCAGGTTAACTTTCATCCAACGTTTAAAATTACCTCAAGTGACGGATATGGTTAGAAGAACTAAAGTTTGTTGGTATATTAATCCTGATGTAGAATAAATAGGAAAAAATTGAATAAGAGCAAACGACCAAAATCATACTGATCTGATCAATATGATTACTAAATAGAACAATAGATCAAACTCTCATAATTGCAAAAGGTATTAAATGATTTTTTTCAAAGAATATTCATGCTCATCAAAATCGATAAAATATAAAGTTGAAGCTACTTCGAAAAAGAAGTAGTTCATATTAGCCATGCGTCCAACAAAGATATTTGCAAAAGTAGGGCTTGACATTAGAGCAAACAGGACTGGTCACATCACCAATGCTTTAACGTTACTCTGTCCGGTTTAACCGGACACTTAGCGACCACAGTAGACAGCGTTCTAACTTTCGTGCAGCCGATTTGCAAAACCTATCGGATTCTAAAAAGTCTTATTTTGGGCCATTTTATTAAAGCTCGTTTATTTTTGAATGGCCTAAGCATCACGAAAACATAAGAACTTGTGTATATTTAAGTGTCTGCGAACATTGTTCAGCCTTAAATTCAAATCATGACTAAAAAACTCTTTGGAATTTGTTTATTATGTTCCTTTACAAGCGTTTTATACAGCCAGAAAACAACCTACCAATTTCGTGTAAGAACTATTACAGCTGGTATTACATTGAATAGTCTTGCCGACACTACAACATTTAGTGCTGCAATTGATTTTTTGAAGAAAGCCAAACAAGCATACGTTGACAAAGGTTATGAAGTACAAACAATAAGAATTAGTACCCAAAATCTTTATAAATATTTGAATCTATATTCCTATAATGATGCTTTACCATTTCTTGTGAGATTGGATAAAATAGCGCAACAGAATAACATTTCTCTTTCCATTGGACAGATATTGCCTCCTGACAAATACCAGAAAGGTATTGGTGATTGGGCAGAAAAGCTTATACAAACTACATCGAATATTTTTTTCAGTCTACCAATATCATCCCACGAAATTGGAATTCATTTTAATTCAATCAAAGCCTCTTCAGAAATTATTGCAACGCTTTCAAAATCAAAAGGAGGAGAGGCTTGTTTTCGTTTTACGGCATCTGCAAATTGCCCAGCGGGCATTCCATTTTTTCCTGCGGCTTTTCATGAGGGTATAAATAGTTTTGCTATTGGGCTTGAATCAGCCAATCTTATTATGGAATCATTCAAGCAAAACAATAACCCAACCAATGCAAGACAAACTTTAAAATTACTTCTTGAAAAAAGCTTATTACCCATACAGGATATTGCGGAGAATATTTCTAAAACACTTACTTGGCAATACGATGGAATTGATGCTTCACCAGCCCCGGGGTTAGAGGCCAGTATCGGGCAAGCTATTGAAACATATTCCAAACAGCCGTTTGGAAGTTCAGCTACTTTAAGCGCATGTGCATTAATTACCGATGTACTTAAAACTTTGGATATTAAAAAATGTGGCTATTCAGGTTTAATGCTACCTATTATTGAAGATAAGGTGTTGGCTAAAAGAGCAATGGAAAAAAGGTTTACGGTACAGGAACTGCTTTTGTTTTCATCAGTTTCAGGTACAGGCTTGGATGTTGTGCCTATCCCTGGCAATACAGCAAAACAAGTTATAGAAAATATACTGACTGATGTAGCCGCATTATCTCTTAAATACACTTCCAAAGCTCTTTCGGTACGACTATTTTTAATACCAGGGAAAAAAGCAGGTGACATAGTTAAATTTGAAAATCCAAATTTAACTTCATCTGTAGTAATGAATGCTTACTAACAAATTACAACGTCCGCCAACAAAAGTATTTGCAAAAAGTATTTGATTTCTGAATCCGGCTTGGTTTGCCAACCGGGATGGAAATAAAAATTTGCGCTTTTTTGTATCGTGAACTAATCATCTAAATTTGAACATTTGAGGAAAACTAGCTTATTTTGAATGACTTAAATATTAAAATAAACGGCCAAAATTGCACCTATTCAAGAGTTAGCGGTAATGCAAAAAAAACATCACAATCATGATTTATAATATTTTAAACGGCGACTCTCTTGCTTACAGTTTTTCGGACACAAAAATTGAAGGAGATGTAATGGTTGTTAGAGAAGGTCTTATAGATGGAGACTTATCAGGCGACAATCTGCATGACTTTTGGCAATCAAGAGCAAAGTATATGGGATTAACAAAAACTGAATACCATAATAATTTTGTAAAAGAATTTGAAAAAATAATGAACGCGCCTGATAATTCAGCGTTTAATCTTTGGTTTGAGTATGACTTGTTTTGTCAAGTAAATATGTGGTTTGTTATTTCAATTATCAATAGTTTGCCAATAAAGAAAAAAGTTTTTGCTGTTTATACTTCTTTTTTAGACAAAACCAATAAACAATTTTGGAATGGCTTTGGACTAGCAAATCCGGATGAACTTAAAGTTTGTTATGCGAATAAAATTCCTTTAAGTGAAGCCGACATAAATTTAGGGAAAGACTTGTGGAAAGCTTACAAAAATGATAATCTTAAAGAGTTGGCAAATCTTTCAAAGAATCAATCTTTAGCTTTTCCGTATTTACAAGAAGTAGTAAAGGCGCATGTTGACCGTTTTCCAAAAGATGGCACAAAAGGAAGACCTGAAAAAGTTATTGAAGACATCACAAAAAATATTTCTACTGACTTTCATACAGTGTTCAAAGAATTTTGGAACAGAGAAAGCATTTATGGTTTTGGTGACATTCAATTAAAAAGTCTGTATGATAAAGTAATGCACTACCGCTAACAAGGATATTGCTACAATTTGGGCTGGACGTTGTAAGCATTGCCAACAGTGAAAAAATTTAATTTAATTCCGGCGTGACGTATTCCAAATGCCAAAACTGCAGCAATGCCTGTTCGTTCTTCTGTCCTGTCTATGGGACACTTTGCAGACCAAACGGGAATCGAACTCCCCTTCTTCTATTCTTCCAATCTTATGTCAATTAATAGCAGTACTGGTTAACTCACTTAGCATGGCTGCCGAATTTTCATTTATCCTGTTTTACGCTGTTGTCAACTTTAAAATGTTTTCCGGTATAAGAAATCCACAGCAGCAAATTGTTGTGAAAAGTACTAAGATCGGTTGTTGGTGTGAAGTTCGCAAGTTGTAGTGAACTTTGATAGAACAGCAACGGCGTAAAACAACTTTCAGCTTGTGAACAGTAATAGGAGCAAGAAAACAGGTTTGTAAATTAGTGGGGAAGGTTTTGACCTTTGTGGGATAAATTTCATTGATCCCGAATATTTTGAGTTAAATCTTTTGCGCCTTGACAACTTAAATTTCGTCGAAATATATTTTAAATAACCTGAGTAATAAGGACTGCGATCAACATTGCATTAGCGTAGTGTTCGCGGGCAGATGAGATATACGTTCACGTTATCTATGCTGTTGGTGAACCACATAGAAGAGTATTTCTTCATTTGATAACTCAAGGTTTATTTTATTTGGATATACAGATAGCCTGAATAGCGCCAGGGAGTTTTTGATAGTAACTGTCGGTGATAGTTAATTTACTTATTGTGTAATAGGCCGTGGCATGGTTATAGCCTCATGCTCGTAACCAGATAGCTGTCCTCCAGAAAATCTCTTGCTACAAAATGCAATGTTTTATTTGCGACAGAAAATTTACGTTTTAATTGACTATACAGATCTAAGATATTTTGAATCACATTGAAGAAATATAACTCTGCAATTTTTTTTCACTCAAGCGCGCATCTGAAGAAAAATTGCTGGAAGGAAAGATGAAAAGCCTGTTGGCACATTAATTTTTATAAACCCGGAATCATTTTTTCAACACCGGATCTCCTAATAATGTTCACTATTTCCGCGATGCTGCGGATACCGGTTCCCGGTAAATACATTATCGACGGCATGATGATATGAATGGTGTACTGTGGGCTTAATTTAAGTATCCCACGTTTGCACGGGTGTGTAAATAGCTTAGCACTTATATTATTAACAATTAAAAATAAACCTGAAATCATGCTTACAAAACAATTATCATTTCCAACCGTAGCAACACTATTGGTTGTATTATTAGGTGGCTGTCAAAAAAATATGGACACCAAATTGCCTTCGGACCTGGAGAAGATTTCAGCAAGCTCGGTAGTTACCCAAGCGGCTATACTAAAACAGCCCAGGGTAAACCTTGGGATGGCGGGCAATTTTGTGATTCTGTCAAAATCAGGAATTACCGATGTATACCGATCTGCTATTACCGGAAATGTTGGAGCAAGTCCCATTACCGGTGCTGCTATTCTTGTAAGATGTACAGAAGTGGTTGGTTCAATATACACTGTCAATGCTGCCGGTCCACTTCCCTGCAGGTTGATTAATCCGAGTATGCTAACAACGGCTGTAAATAATATGCAAACCGCGTATACAGATGCCGCGGGTCGATCTAATCCGAACTTCATGAATCTAGGCGCGGGGAATATCGGCGGCAAAACGCTTGCGCCTGGCTTGTACAAATGGACGACTTCGGTTATCATCCCAACTAACATTACTATTTCGGGTGGTCCAAATGATGTGTGGATTTTCCAGGTGGCTGGAACTCTTACTATGAGCTCTGCGGTTAAAGTGATCTTAAAGGGTGGTGCGCAGGCAAAGAATATCTTTTGGCAGACAGCTGGTGCAGTTACTTTTGGAACGACTAGTCATTTTGAAGGGATCGTTTTGGGTAAGACGGGTATTAATTTGCAGACCGGCGCTACAATAAACGGAAGGGTGTTGGCACAAACTGCGGTTACTCTTCAAAAGAATACTGTTACAAGACCAATATAAATTATAGGATCTGAAATCTTCAAGGGGGCTTAGGGAAAGCCTCTTTGGAGATTTTTTCATTTGTTACATCCCTGTGATAATTAAATGCAATAGTTCTTTTTACGGGATACAAAATTTACTTGCGGGAATGACAATACCGGTCTCTGATAATGACCTGAATAATATCGGTGGATATTTCAGTCAGCGTATTCTATTATAACGAGATATTCAAAGAGAACTTCTCCTATCATACTGATACTTCGTTCGTCAGTACGGGCTGCTGAGACATCCCGATTGCTATCGCATAGGCGTCAAGGTAAGAAATATCCATATAGGTGTAAAAGCAAGCTGGGCAAAGATTTAAAAAGGGAAAATCGCTTTAAAACAAACCGAAGATCAATATGACCACAATTCATTTTTGAATCATCGTTGAGCTTTCGGATATCTAATAAGTTTGGGTTGCTTTTTCTTTCTTTTTGTTTAGCCAAGACAACTTCCTTAATTATCGGCAATTTCTTTCTCTTACTTTTTTTTGTGGAAAAAAAAGCAGTCCCGATAGGGATCGGGATCTGCGACAAAAAAAGTCCCGATGGCTATCGGGAAAAACGAATACGCCCTCCCGATAAAAATCGGGACAGGCTGTTTTCCGGACGGTTCCCTGATGAGGCTTTTGTGCTACTGTGACTTCGACGCTATATCGCTACTCCCTTGACAGAACACAACAGACTTGTTATCAAAGTTAACTTGACGCCAATGCGATTGCTATCGGGACTACTGTTTTCCAAATCGAAGTGTTATCTCAAAAACAAATGAACCTGTTTAATCAATTTACCGGACTTTACCGTTTTGAAAATATTTCACTTGAGAAGGAATTTGACTAAACCCAATACAATTTGCACTATTTTAAATTTTTTTGTCAGGGATTCCATGTTTACCGGCTGCTGTCCATAATTTCGATGCTATCCATGATCCAGGGCATTTTGTAGTGCAGCGTATCGCCACCCAGCTATGTGCAAAATGATGGCGGATACATGATAAAAGCAATTGAAATTGAAAAAACACGAAAAGTTGGGTAAAATGAAAAATAGTATAAATAGTACCGGGCGTATTATTTCCTTATTCAGCCTGTTCCTCGCTTGTTCATTTACCCGTTCTGAAAGGAAGCTTGAAATTTCAAGGGAAAATAATGAGCATCCCAAAATTGTAAACATTGTCAACTTCATTCGTTTACTTGAACCACGGGATTCGTTGATAACGCAGGAGGTGCTGTATCAAACCGTGGTGAAACAAGTAGACATGATGAAGAAATATAGACTTCGGGGAACTTTTTTACTACAATATGATGCCTTGCTTGATCACCGCTATCAGCAACTATTAAAAAGCCTTCCTTCGGATTCTTTTGAAATTGGCGCCTGGTGGGAAATTCCACAGCCGCTGGTGGAGAATGCCGGACTTACCTGGAGAGGACGTTATCCATGGGACTGGCATGCTGACGTAGGGTTTTCTACAGGCTATGAACCGGAAGAACGTGAAAAGCTGGTGGACGTATACATGAGGGATTTTAAAAAAATATTTGGTTATTATCCGAAGTCTGTTGGGTCTTGGTTTATTGATGCCCACACGCTGAATTATCTTTATGAGAAGTATAAGGTGGTTGCGTCCAGTAACTGCAAAGACCAGTTAGGTACCGATGGTTATACTTTGTGGGGTGGTTACTGGAACCAAGCCTATTACCCAAGTAAAATAAATGCGTATATGCCTGCCCAGCATGAAAAAAACCAGATTCCCATACCTATTTTCCGGATGCTTGGAAGTGACCCGGTGCGGCAATATGATGATAAAGGAAATGGAACTAACGGTCAGGGGGTTATTACCCTGGAACCCGTTTATAAATTTGGAGGTGGCGATTCCACCTGGGTCAACTGGTATTTTAGAGAATTTGTAGAAGGACAATCGATGGAATATGCCTACGTTCAGGCCGGACAGGAAAATTCATTTACCTGGAATGCGATGTCGAAAGGATTTGAATTACAAATGCCGTTGATAGCCAGGCTGAGAGATGAAAAGAAAATAAGAGTTGAAACGCTCGCTGCCTCGGGAGAATGGTTTCGCAAACATTATAAGATCACTCCTGCAACTTCCGTAACAGTGAATGACGATTTGAAAGGTAGTGACCGTAAAACGGTATGGTTCAACAGCCGGTTTTACAGGCTTAATTTATTGTGGGAAAACAACAATTTACGTTTCCGCGACATCCATCTATTTAATGAAAACTTCCCTTCCGTTTATACAAAAAACAGGGCGACTTCGAATGAATGCTCTTTTTTTACGCTACCTTTTATTGATGGATATATCTGGAGCACTCCCGGAAAAATAGCCGGTATGTGGTTTAAGGCTATTGCAAATGGGAAAGAAATCCTGATGGAAGGAGGAAGCCCCACGGTGCAGGATTCCGCTACTGGTAAACTTCATATATCCTGGCCTTTGAAATCATTTGACGGAACACTTATCATGGACATAGATGAAAGACAAATTGAGATAAAGGTGGAAGGGAGTAAACCAATTGACTGGTTTCTTGATCTCTCTGTTGGCGATCATGCAGCCTTGCCTTTTAAGAAAATAAGTCCTGGTCAGATAGATTGCCAGTTTGAAGGAATGAGTTACCGTATAAAAGCAGCAAAGGGTTCTTTTACAAAGCCGGGTAATGGTATGGTTTTCAGAATTAAGCCTGCGATGAATGCTGTGATATTGAATTTGTCCGGCGCTGATTAATCAGATTTAAAAATGAATCAATTCCTGATCTATGAGTCTTAAAAAGTCAATTTCAAGTTATGCCAGATACAACTATTGGGCGAATGAAAAAATGGCCCAGTGGCTAAAAACGCTGCAAAGCAGCATACTTTATAAAGCGACCTTTTCAAGTTTTGGGAGCATAGACCTAACCCTGCAACATATAAACCGGGCACAAAATTTTTGGTTTGCCGTTATAACGGAAGCTGATGTTACAGCGTTTGATGAAACGAGAAAATTTAACGCCGTTGAGATTGTTATTCATGATTTGCTGACAGGTTCCCAAAAAATGCTCGATAAATTTATATCATACACGGAAGCGGATCTCTTGAAGCAACTTTCATCGAAAGATATGATTCAAAGCAGGTATGAATATATTCTGCATGTAGTCA
Source organism: Chitinophagaceae bacterium (assembly GCA_025963615.1). Taxonomy (GTDB): domain Bacteria; phylum Bacteroidota; class Bacteroidia; order Chitinophagales; family Chitinophagaceae; genus JAFDYH01. Next base: position 16,382 of record JAOQAL010000035.1, read on the forward strand.
ATCACAATTCTTATCACCGGGGACAAATTGTTACCATGAGCCGCGGCCTGGGTGTTGTAAATAATGTACCTGCGATGGACTATGAAGTTTTTCTTTGGTCTGAGCGTTGAAACAATTTGTCGACGGCATTGCTTATGGACGAATTGACGTTGACAAATATTACGCCGCCTTCTTTCTAAATCCCAGGGTCTGGCCGGGGGATTTTTGATTAAATCCTGAAATGGCTTTTTGGCCAAGACCCCGGGCGTACATAAGAATTAGCCGTGCGAACAGGGTTGCCAACCTTAAAGAGATTACTACTCTTTCGTAGAACTCTTTCAAAGGTTGGCAACCCTTCTTTCTAAATCCCAGGGTCAGGCCGGGGAATTTTTGATTAATGGGCTAATGGATAATATGGACCCTAATTATTGCCTGGTGTTGCCGGCTTGGTAAGGATATCATCATTGTTCACTCCTTTCTTTTTCGATACTTCTTCGGTGAGCTTTCCAAAATTCCATGTGAGTGCAAGCACCCCGCCACGCCTGATCTGCCGGGTGGTATTGCTGTTGTAAAAATTCTGATCCTTTGTGACCGTTTTGAAGTCATGCGTTTTTTCGGTATAGTTGACTGCTCTTAGAGAAATATTGATCTTGTCTTTAAATAATTTGTAGTTGAATGCAACATTGTGCCAGGTGTTGAAGGGATGCGTGGTTTGAATGGTTTGGGGATCCTGCTATAAGCCGAGGAAGCTGCTCACCGTGAATTTATCAGTGATCTTATAACTCGTGTTCAGGTTAAAATTACATCCGAAACCGCTGTTGGATTGCGACGCGTCTGAATTATTTGTCACCGTGCTGTAACGGAGTGAACCATTCACAAACAGGTTCCATTTTGGAGTGATCCTGGTACTGAAATTCAGGTTGAGACTTGATTGAAATTCCTTCCCGATGTTCAGGCTTGTTGTTTTTGTAATTCCTGTTTGCGGATCAAACGACGAATACAACAGAATCTTATTGCCGCTGTAGCTTCCTTCGATATTGATCCCGGCAAATGTATTGCCTTTGCCATACCGCAGTTGCGCAGAAAGAGCATGACTGGTTTGGGGCCCGAGATCCGGATTGCCGTATGAAATATTCAGCGAGTCATTGTTGTAAACAAACGGGTTGAGATCCCAGATATAGGGCCGTTGCAGCCTTTTTGTATAAGCGAACACCAGGGTTGTTACCGTACTGACCCGGTTAGTGAATTGAATGTTTGGAAGCAAGGTAAAATAATTATGTTTTACCTGGGTATTGGAGGAGACAAAATTGCCATTGACATTCGTGTATTCGATACGGGCACCCAGACGAAAACTTGATTTCTTCATTTTCAGATTGTACATCCCGTAAAGACTGAAGACATCCTGCCTGTATTTAAAATAATCCGTGTTGGCCGTATTCATCTTATAATTAGCTGCTTCATCATATTTGATAAGACTTTGAAAGTCGGAGCTTGCACGGCGCAAAATGGCTTTCAATCCGCCTTCGAGCTTGCCATTCTTACTAACGGGAATGCTGTTATCGGCCTGGATGGTATATTGATTGTTGATGGCATAACTATTATTAATCAGGTAGCGATCGGTGCCGGGATTGTCCTGGAAACTGTTAAGCTTAGAATCATTTTTGCCGAACTCACCGAGAAACCGCAGGCTGAACTCTCTTTCTTTATTCTTTTTAAAATGTTTTATATAATCGCTTCCTACATTCACACCGGGGTTATTGGATTTGTTATTGAGGGTATAAAAACTCAGGGTGGACGGAGAAGATGCAAATTCAGTGGTGATCGTTTGGTCACTCACTGTTTTGTTGGACCAGCTGTCAATATTAGTGTACAAACTGATGGTATTGAGGCTGTCAACTTCCCAGCTCAATTCGGCATTACCAAAATTCCAGTTGGAGCTGGCGTACTGGTCGCCATCGAGCGTTCTTTTGGAATAGATGTTTTGCGTGGCCGGGATGGTGGTGTTGATGTTATGCTGTAACACGGGATCGGAAAAACCTGAATGTAGAAAAAGACTCAACCCGAACTTACCAACTTTGGCATTTCCATTTACGGAAAAATTATTCAGCTTATCACTGGTTCTTGAGAAAGTAGAAAGAGAGCCATTGTAACCGACGACCTTTTTCTTTGTGATAATATTGATGAGTCCGCCGATTCCTTCGCCATCATATTTGGCCGAAGGGTTTGTTATGACTTCTATCTTTGAAATGACTGCTCCCGGAAATCCTCTCAAGGCCTCTTTAACATTCCGAGCGACATAGAAGTTTCCCTGCCATTGAGCAGCACTCTAAAATTAGTTTTACCATTTACTTTTATATTATCCTCTCCATCTACCGTTATAAAAGGAGTCTTTCGCAGGATGTCGATGGCAGTCTCTGTTTTGTTAGTCGGATCATCTTCCACGTTAAAAACAATTTTATCGTCGGACTGTTCGACCATGGGTCTTTGTGAGCTTACCACTACTTCTTTAAGGGTGCCGGTAGCTCTTGATAGTTGTACAGGATCGATTTGTATATCGCCGGCCTGTGAAGTAACAGGGACATTTATTTGTTTTTCAGCAAAGCCAGTATGCGTGAAGGAAAGGAAATAGTTTCCGGTATCCGGTTTATTGAGTTGAAAGCTGCCGTTCTCTTTTGATAAAGTTGTTTGCAATGGAGCGGGTTTATTTTTTTTAAAGAGCCGCACCGTAACCAAGGCAAGGGGTTTACTGCTGTCGGAAACTGTTCCTGATAACTTCATTTTAGTTTGTGAAAACGCGGTTCCAGGCGCGATGAACAGAACGGCCGGCAAGAGAGCGGAAAGAAAAAGCTTTTTCATGGCTTTTGTTTGGCTGATGGATTTGGCAAATTTCAGTATAAGGGTAACGAATTTTTTCGTAGGTGGAAAGATTTATGTGATAGAAGGCGCCGGTGTGCAATAGGCGGGCAAGACCGCTGGCAGCGAACTTTGGTAGACCGCGTATAACAACCGGCGTATAAAAAATGAATAGGGGATAATAGTTTTCTTTTTTGCATGATGTGCGGCAGGCGTCCTAAGGCAGCTGCTTCGTGGAGACAAGAACCAGGATGTAGTGGCGACATGAACCAGGGCGTAGATGGCCGATACTCTTTTGCAGGATATTAAAAAAGATTTGTAAGGCAAGTTCATGGCTAAAACCTAAATTTAGTTTGCCGATGTAAAATATGATTGCAAACTGACATTGATGTCTCAGCAATTTTGTAATGGACTCGTGTAAGTAATTAATCTTTCAAAACAAAACCACCTACGATGCGAACCATTTTGATGATCCTGATCGTCACTGCCTTTGTATGCTCATGTAAAAATCCAACATCAGTAAAAAAAGAAACAGAAGAAAAAAGACCTGAAGTTCAAACAGCGGATACGATTTCCGCTGCTATTGCACAGGCTGGTGAGCGGGTTTTTACAACCATTTGCGCCACCTGTCATAAAAACGATACGAAATTATTAGCGCCTTCGCCCGGCGTACTCAGTACTATGACGCCACGTTCTGTGCTTGCAGCCTTACGTATTGGAAAAATGCGTGTACAGGCAGAAAAGCTTACTGAAGATGAACGGAAGGCGGTTGCACAATGGGTTACTCAGAAAGTTTTGAAAGAAAATTCAATGTCCGAAGATGCCTATACGGCGTTTAACCTGTCGCCGGATGAGAATGCTGCATTCAGTCATTCCGGCTGGGGTGGCAATGCAGAAGGGACAGGCTTTCGTACTGCTGCACAGGCGGGTATTGACAGTAGCAATGTATCGTCTCTTAAACTAAAATGGGCTTTTGCGTTTGCTGGAGCAAGCCAGGCGAGATGCAAACCGGCCTTGATAAATAACTGGCTGATCGTGGGCAGTGAATTTGGCGATGTATATGCCCTGCATACGCAAACGGGAAAAATAGGATGGCATTTCGCAGCGGACGCGGCTATAAGAGGAGCGATTACCGTAATAAATGAAAACAATAACGTGACAGCCTATTTTGCGGATTACAGCACCAATGCCTATGCGGTAGATGTGAAGTCAGGGAAATTATTATGGAAAACAAGGGCTGGCTACCATCCGCAATCAAGTACCACCGGTTCAGTAGCTGTATTTGACAACCGGGTATATGTTCCCCTTACTTCATTTGAAGTAATTTCAACCTTAGATCCCAATTACGATTGTTGTTCATCATCCGGCGGTGTGGTGGCGCTTGATGCGCAAAGCGGTAAAATTGTGTGGCAGTATAAAGTCATTGCAGAAGAAGCTAAGCAAAGAGGGAAAAAGAAAAACGGGAAATATTTTTACGGACCATCAGGCGCTCCGGTATGGAGCAGCCCGACTATCGATGCCAAGAGAGGGGTGTTGTATATTGGTACAGGCGAAAATTATACGGATCCTCCAACCACTACCAGCGATGCTGTGCAGGCCATTGATTTAAAAACCGGGAAACTGATCTGGAGTTTCCAGGGGCATGCATCTGATACCTGGAACCTTGCCTGTCCCGGTAATCCAAATTGCCCGGATAAGGTGGGTCCTGATTTTGATTTTGGAATGGCGCCCTTAATTGCACATAAAAAAGATGGAAGCGATATTTTGCTTGCTGGTGAAAAGTCAGGCGTGGTGTATGCACTTTCACCTTCCGGTAAACTAATATGGCAAAAAAGAATTGGCAAGGGTGGCGCTTTAGGCGGCATTCACTGGGGTATGGCTACCGACGGTGAATATGTATATGCGGCCAATGCGGATAACACATCAGATATTGCGGGGTATGATACGGATAAGGCAAAACCAAGTCCGGGAATATATGCACTTGATATTAATACCGGTGATGTAAAATGGAAAGCTGCTACACCTTCCTGTGATACAACTGTAAAAGGGTGCCGGCAATGTAATTCTGCTGCACCCACCGTAACGCCGGATATCGTATTCGCAGGCGCATTGGACGGACATATCCGGGCTTATTCGGTAAGAGACGGGAAAATAGTATGGGATTATGATACGGTAAAGGATTTTGAAACGATCAATAAGATAAAAGGGAAGGGTGGTGCGTTGGATGGCGCGGCGCCGGTAGCTGCGAACGGAATGTTGTTTGTGAATTCAGGGTACGGCCAATTCGGAGAAATACCGGGCAACGTATTGCTGGCTTTTGAAGTGCAAAAGAACCAGTGAATGTATTGCAGAAATTCCTGAATAAATCACGAAGTTGTTGCGTGTTGTGTACTTTCTCTCCTGGTGCCTGTGTACCTGGTTGGTGTTTAATTAGGATTTTGCAACTTGCGTACTTTACTGCAAAATGAATATTTCACGCAAAGGGCGCAAAGAGGCAAAGAACGCAAAGAGATGAACTGTTAAGAATCAATCTTTACTTTCTCAACATCACAAGATGCTGGATTCTGGATGCTGGATACTGGATGCTAGAGGCTTGACAGGCCACAACGTGGCTAAACTCCATAACTTAATGACATTGCTCGTGGGGACAGGAACCAGGACGTAAACAACTTGCTGTTGGTCTTCGGGTTGTGATCACCCACTTCAACCTGGTACTTACACTTAAAAAAGATTGGGCTAATCATTGGATTATCAAAAAAATTATATTTACTTTGTATTACAAAGCACTTCGTGACTAGAAGGCATAATGGAACGGTTGACAGATTCGTTTTGTAGGGTTCTGGTGGGATCATCCTGCCGGGAGCATCCATGCAGTTTTTATCTTGCTCCAGCTTGTACAGATGGTAATGAAGAAAATTATAAACAAAATACTTATAACCATTTTATGAAAATCGATATTCTGATAAACATAGACAATCCCCGCCAGCTTGAGAAGTTGTACCGGCAGAACAAGTCTGGTTTCAAGCAAGAGTTTAATAAGGTATACGCTGAACTGAAAGAAAATAGAATTGCTGATTTCTGGAATGAAAGACTTAACTACGAAAGTGAGGATGTGTATTGGGGAACGACCAGGGACATCGTCTTTGTCATCATTGCTTCCCTTCTCGCGGGAATTATTGCAAAGATCCCTGGATTTTTTAATCTGGATGAAGAGTTTTTTTATCAACGAAATATTGGATTCATCGTCTTCCCCATACTGTTTTTATACTTCGCATGGAAAAACAAGTTAAAAACTAAAACCATTGTTTTTATAAGTGTAGCCATACTGGGTTCTTTGTTTTTTATAAACTTCCTTCCCGATCAGAAGAAAAGTGACAGCGTGCTTTTGGCGTGTATCCATTTACCGTTATTTCTGTGGAGTATGTTAGGCTATGCTTTTGTTGGAGGAAACTTAACTAACTATAAAAAGCGTCTTGGTTTTCTGGTATACAATGGGGACCTGGCTGTAATGACCGCTGTTATATTAATTGCAGGAATTATTTTGACAGGGGTTACCATCGGTCTTTTTGCCCTGATTGATCTGAACATTAAAAAATTTTATTTTGAAAATGTGGTGATTTTTGCTGTGGCGGCCTCCCCCATAGTAGGCACTTACCTTACAGAAACTAATCCTCAAATAGTGAATAAAGTGTCACCGGTCATAGCAAAAATATTTAGTCCCCTTGTTTTAATAACAGTTATAGCTTACCTGGTCGCCATTGTGATTTCAGGGAAGGATCCTTACAATGACAGGGAATTTCTTTTGACTTTCAATGCCCTGTTGATTGGAGTTATGGCCATCATATTTTTTTCTGTTGCCGGTACGTCAAGGCCGACAAAGAACTATGTAGAGACATTCA
>JAOQAL010000075.1 GCA_025963615.1 Chitinophagaceae bacterium
AATTTTCATAAAAATGGAAAACAGCTGTACATTATTTATGAACGGCAGTATATAGACGGTAAAACAGAAGCCGGGTTTTATACTCCGGGCGTATTGGCCAATGAAATGAAACGCATGATACCCGAAATATTATACGCATCAAACGTCTCCTGGCTAAAGGATAATTCGGACCGCCTCACCTTTGAAGCAAACAATAAAATAATAAAGTTTAATGGCTGTTATGCTGATTCTGATTATTTTAAAATGCTCAGCTATCCTTTATTGAAAGGAACACCTGCGAATGCATTGAATACACCGGTCAGCCTTTGTATCTCCGCTAAAATGGCAAAAGCATTTTTTGGCAGCGTTGATGGAGCCGTGGGCAAAACGATACGTTACGAAAACAAGAAAGATTTGACCGTAACCGGTGTATTTGCAGACCTACCCGAAAATGTTTCTGCGAAATTTGATTTTATGATGAACTGGAGGTGTTTTCTTAATGACAACAGCTGGGCAAAGGAATGGGGTAACAATGGCCCGAATACGTTAATCATGCTCCGGCCCGATGCGAAACCGGGCCGGGTGGAGGCCCGAATCAAAAAATTCTTAGATAATTATAATAAAGACCAAAGCAAAAGTTTCCGTATTGAATTGGCCATGCAGCGCTATGGTGACAGTTACTTACATTCGACTTTTAAAAATGGAGAAATCGTTGGCGGACGTATTGAATATGTAAGACTATTCAGCCTGGTAGCAATTTTTATTTTATTGATTGCCTGTGTCAATTTCATGAACCTTACGACCGCCCGCGCTGCAAAACGTGCTAAAGAAATCGGTATACGCAAAGTAGCCGGCGCAATACGCCCGGTGCTGATGCGGCAGTTTCTAAGCGAAGCCATTCTCATTACATCCCTGTCAGTCCTGTTAGCACTGGTAATTGTTATTACCTTATTACCTTTTTTCAACCAGGTAACGGGTAAGCACATTGTATTTCCGTATACGAATGTTTATTTCTGGCTTAGCCTGGTAAGCCTGACATTTATTACCGGCGTGATCTCCGGCAGTTACCCCGCCTTGTTCCTTTCTTCCTTCAAGCCAATCAGCGTTCTGAAAGGAACATTGAAATTCAGCACCAGGACTATGCTGTTCCGTAAAGGTCTCGTGGTATTCCAGTTTGTGCTTTCGATTGTATTGATCACAGGAACCATTATCGTTTCCCAACAGATAAATTATATACAGAAATTGAACCTGGGGTATGACCGTGAAAATCTTGTCTATATTCCCCTTGAAGGCGTGCTGCGGAATCAATACACACTATTTAAGGAGCAGGCAGTAACTATGCCAGGTGTTAAACTGGTAACCCGTATATCAGAACCGCCAACATCTATAGGCAGTGGGACCCTTGGTGTGGATTGGGATCAAAAAGATCCGAATACCTCGCCGCAATTCACACCAGCGGCCATAGGATATGATTTTGTAAAAACAATGAATTTAAAATTGCTGGCTGGCCGTGATCTTTCCAAAGATTTTGCATCTGATTCAGCAGGCTATCTGGTGAATGAAGAAGCCCTTAAAATAATACGGTATAAAGATCCTTTGGGTAAACCCCTGACCTTCTGGGGCAAAAAGGGACGCATCGTAGGGGTATTAAAGGACTTTCATTTTTCTTCTTTGCATGATCCTATAAAACCATTGATACTTCATAATGGCGAAACAGATCCCTGGGGGAATATCCTGGTTCGCACCGAAGCAGGCAAAACCAAACTGGCTCTTGAAAATCTTGAAAAGTTATATAAAGAATTAAATCCGAAATTCCCTTTTACTTATTCTTTTGCCGATGAAGAGTATCAGAAATTATATAAAAGTGAGGTGGTGGTAAGCAGACTATCGGATTATTTTGCATTCCTTGGCATTTTTATATCCTGTCTTGGATTACTGGGATTGGCCATATTCACAGCAGAACAACGCACAAAGGAAATTGGGATCCGGAAGGTATTAGGGGCCAGTATTTCTTCGCTGTTTACATTATTGTCAAAAGAATTCATCTTGCTGGTTGCCATCGCATTAGTTATCGCATCACCATTGGCATGGTGGGCCATGCATGGGTGGCTGCAGGGATTCGCCTATAGTGTGCCGATCGGGTGGTGGGTGTTTGCTGTAGCAGGATTGTTAGCCGTATTGATTGCTTTGATAACGGTAAGTTTCCAGGCTATCAAAGCTGCTGTGGCCAACCCGGTGAAGTCGCTCCGGACGGAATAGTGAAATTGAAAAGTTCCGGATTTTTTGTCTTTCGAAAAACCAGCACCGGGTCGGAATTTTCGGGAATGCCAGAAAAAGATTTATAGATCCTGGCGTAAGCGTTACGAAGTGAATAATGGTAAACGGATGCTGCGGTGGAGATCCCGCCTTATGCGGAGCCGCAGGGAATGAAGCCGGCGAAGATAAAATGTAATGAATATAGGGCCCGACAACCCGAAACATTTTTATATGATAAAGAATTATTTCAAATCAGCTTTAAGGAATTTATGGAAGAATAAAACCTCTTCTTTAATAAATATTACCGGCCTGTCTGCGGGTTTGAGTTGCTGCCTGCTGATTGCACTATACATCCAGAGCGAATTAAGTTATGATGAATTCCAGGAAAAAGGTGACCGGATAGCCCGCGTTATAATGGAATACAGTTTCGGCGGAGATGTAAGGAAAGGAAATTTTACAAGCACGAAAGTGGCGCCTTCTTTTAAAAGAAATTTTCCAGAGATCGAATCGGCGGTAAAAATGTCGAAGACCAGCCGGGTCGTTCGATATGATGATAAACTGATTAACGAAAAGAACTTTTATTATGCTGACTCTTCCTTCTTTTCCATTTTCTCTTTTAAATTATTGAACGGATCTCGGCGGCAGGTACTGAAAGATTCAGGAATGGTAGTGTTGACAGCATCCACAGCAAAAAAGTATTTCGGAAGCCAGGATCCAATCGGTAAAATTATAAAGGTCGGGAGCGATGAAGCGGGTTACATGGTAACAGGCATTGTACAGGATTGTCCTTCCAACTCGCAGATAAAATTTGATTTTGTTGCATCTTTTTCAACCTTGGGCGTTGATCAGCAGGAAACCTACTGGGAAGCCAATTACACCACCTATCTTTTATTGAGAGATAAAAAAGCAATGGCAACATTGCAGGACAAAATTCCGGGTTTCATGAAAAAGGAAATGCCTCCCGTAGCAGGCACTTATATCAAGTATCATCTCGAACCGTTTAAAGCAGTTCATTTGTATTCAGACTATGAAGGCTTTGAGCCCAATAATAGCATTGCTTATATTTATATCATTGCTGCTGTTGCCTTGCTGATACTTGCTATCGCCTGTTTCACGTATATCAATTTAAGTACCGCACGATCTATGGAAAGGGCCCGGGAAGTGGGCGTAAGAAAAGTAATAGGCGCTCTTCAAAAACAGATTTTCTGGCAATTTATCGGTGAATCCGTATTCACCTGTCTGGTTTCCCTTTGCATAAGTTTTTTTGTAGTCGCTATGGTAATGCCATTCTTTAATGAACTGGCTGAAAAGCAATTGACTGTTTCATCATTATTCACACCCTACACGGCGCTGTCTTGTTTCTTTATAGTATGTTGTATCAGTCTCCTGGCCGGGAGTTATCCTGCATTGATCTTATCAGGGTTTAAACCGGTAAAAGCATTGAAAAACCCGTTTAGAACTCATGGTTCGGGCTTATGGTTAAGAAAATCGCTGATTGTGTTCCAGTTTGTGATTTCTGTTTTCCTGATTGCTGCCACGCTGATCATCCGGAGCCAACTTCATTATATACAAAACAAAAAATTGGGTTATGAAAGGGATCACGTACTCGTGCTGCCGTTGGATACAAAAATGCTGAACAACATCAGCACCATTAAGACAGAATTTAAAGCCAATGATCATGTGGTAAATGTTTCATGGACAGTCAGTCCGCCAACGCATATCTACGGCGGATACAACATGAGCAAGCCTGGTATGCCGGAAGGGGTGCAATTATCTGTTTTCGGTAACCCGGTGGATGAAGAGTTTATTCAAACAACCGGTATGGAGATCATAGCCGGCAGCGATCTGTCGCAACAGGATATCCAGGAGGTAGCAGATTCTGCAAAAAATAAGATCTACCATTTTTTATTGAATGAATCGGCTGTGGCCGCATTAGGATGGAAACCACAGGAAGCTATCGGAAAAAAAATGTTTTTAGATAAGAGCCGTCCGGGATTTGTAAAAGGGATAGTTAAAGATTTCAATTTTGAATCACTACACAATGCTGTCAAACCGCTGGTACTCTTTCCGGAAATAAGGGGAAGCGTCATGCTGGTAAAAATAAAAGGCAATACCATTGCCCAAACCATTTCATTCCTTGAAACCAAATGGAAACAGGTGATTACACACCGCCCGTTTGAATATCATTTCATGGATGAAGATTATAACAACCTCTACAGTTCCGAAATTCGTTTGGGTAAAGTATTGAATCTCTTTGCCGGTATTGCGATCCTTCTCGCCTGTCTAGGTTTATTCGGCCTATCTTCTTATGCTGCGCAGCAACGGATCAAAGAAATCGGTATCCGCAAAGTGCTTGGCGCTTCCACAGGCAACCTGGTTATGATTTTATCGAATGATTTTATAAAACTGTCCCTCATAGCCGTTATCATCGCTACACCGGTTGCCTGGTGGAGCATGAGTAAATGGCTGGAGGATTTTTCATATCGTATCACAATGAACTGGATCACGTTTGCCTTTGCTGGAATTGTTGCTGTTGCCATTGCCTTTTGTACTGTCGGTAGCCAGGCAATCAAAGCGGCGATGGCAAACCCGGTCAAAGCGTTAAGAAGTGAATAATTGTATCCCGATGCTGATGCGCATTGGCTCAAGCTAATTTTTTGATAACAAGTCTGCTGTGTGCTGTCAAGGGAATAGCGAGAAACTGCTGAGGTCACAGTAGCACTGAAGCCCCATCAGGGAACCCTCCGGAAAACGGGGAGTATTCGTTTTCCGGTGGCTTTTTTTGCTAACTTATTTTTCCACAAAAAAAAGTAAGAGAAAGAAATTGCTAATAATTAAGGAAGATGTCCTAGCCAAACAAAAAGAAAAAGCATGAATATAGGGCGATATGGCCTTTGTCCATCTGACGACTCAAATTGTACTGACACAAAAAAACCTATAAAATTTATATAACTTTTTATGATAAAAAATTATTTCAAAATAGCGTTCCGCAGTCTCTGGAAACACCGTGTCTTTTCATTTATAAATATTATGGGATTAGCGGTCGGCATGACCGCCTTCTTCCTGATATTCATGTATGTGAACTTCGAATTGAGTTATGATTCATTCAACAGCAAGGCGGACCGGACGTTCCGGATCGTATCAGATATTAAAACGCCCTCCGAAGTCATCCATGCCGGCGGCCCTTCCTGGGCCGTGCCTCCATTTGCTAAAGAAGAATTCCCTGAAGTGGAGTCTTTTGTCCGTTTGGCAAGCGACAACATACTCGTAAGAAAAGGCGATATAAAATTCCAGGAAGAAAATGTGATGTGGGCGGATTCAGCATTTTTCCATGTATTCGATTATAAGTTATTGAAAGGAAATCCGCAGACCGCGCTAAAGGATCAGTTTAGCGTAGTATTTACAGAGACAACAGCTAAGAAATATTTTGGTAAAGAAAATCCGATCGGTCAAACCTTATTGCTTACCGGAGATGCTTTCCCTTCAAAGGTGACCGGCATTATGAAAGATATGCCGGAGAACTCGCAGATCAAAGCGGATATGCTTATTTCGATGACAACCATTACACAAAAATTCAATCAGAACCTGGATAGTCAATGGGGAAACTATGGCGCCAAAGCCTACCTGCTTTTAAAATCAGGCACCAATGCCAGTGCCTTGCAAAAGAAATTTCCGGCCTTTCTTGAAAGAAGAAATGGTGATGAAATGAAAAAACAACAGATGTATCCTACTTTATTCCTGGAGCCATTGAAAGAAGTATACCTGCATTCAACCCGTGATGGAAACAAAACAGGCAACATTAATAACGTATACATCTTCTCCATCGTCGCGGCATTTATTTTAGTGATTGCCTGTATTAATTTTGTCAACCTCACCACGGCCCGGTCTGCCGAACGGGCAAAAGAAGTGGGGATCCGGAAAGTAGTGGGTGCCGGCCGAACGCAGCTAGCGCGCCAATTCATAGGTGAGAGTGTGCTGCTTTGTATCATCTCCTTTTTGATAGCGTTGTTAGCGACTGCTTTATTGGTTAGCCCATTCAATAATTTATCCGGTAAGGTGATCAGCCAGGGCATTTTTGAACATCCCCAATATGTGGGCATCCTTTTTCTTACGGCCGTGGCTATTGGCGTGTTGGCAGGCGTTTACCCGGCACTGGTATTATCATCGTTTCAGCCGGTTAGCGTGTTAAAAGGCCGCTTTGCTACAGGCATCCGCGGTATCATGCTGCGCAAAGGGTTGGTCATAGCGCAATTCAGCATTTCAATTGCGCTTATTATCAGTACCATCGTGGTGTATACACAAATGAAATATATGCGTAGCCAGGACCTTGGCTTCAACAAAGACCAAAAGATGATTATTGATACGCATGGTGATCCTGCAAAGAATTCCTTCCGGCAAGCGATAACGGCTTTACCCAATGTATTATCAACCGCAACAGCCGGCAGTGTGCCGGGAGGTGGTAACCCTGGGGCCTACTCGCAGGTTGAAAATCCTAAAGGTGTAATGCAGATTGCTAACCTGGACTTGTATTTTGTGGACTTTGATTATATCCCACAATACAAGATTAAAATGGTGGCAGGCCGTCCTCTATCAAAAGATTTTAAAACCGATACCACCCAGGCGATGGTTTTGAATGAAGCGGCGGTGAAACTGTTTGGTTATAGTTCACCCCAACAGATCATTGGTAAGAAATTTGATCAATGGGGCCGGACAGGAACCGTCGTGGGTGTCATGGAAGATTTTCATTTCCGTTCGCTACAGGAAGTCATTAAGCCACTCAGCATGCGCATTGAACTGGATAATTGCGGACTTATTTCTGTCAACGTGGCCGCTTCCAATTTACCCGCAACCATCGCTGCTATTGAAAACAAATGGAAAGCCTTAGTACCTTCCAGGCCCTTCAGTTATTTTTTTCTGGATGAATTTTTTGACAAACAGTACCGCACCGAAGAACGGTTTGGCAAATTATTTTTCAATTTTGCGATCCTCGCCATTTTTATTTCATGTCTCGGCTTGCTGGGCCTGGCTTCCTACAGCACCCTGCAACGTACCAAAGAGATAGGTATCCGCAAAGTTATGGGCGCCTCCGTCACCACCATCGTGAACCTGTTGTCAAAAGATTTTTTAAAACTCGTGTTGGTATCATTCGTCATTGCATCGCCGGTCGCCTGGTATTTTATGCACAAATGGCTCGAAGGCTTTGCCTATAAGGTGGGAATTGGCTGGTGGGTATTTGTATTATCCGGGGTCCTGGCATTTACGATTGCATTATGTACAATCAGCTTCCAGGCAATCAGGGCCGCGATGGCCAACCCGGTGAGGAGTTTGAGAACAGAATAGTCAGTGGTGAGAAGTGAAAAGTGAGAA
>JAOQAL010000107.1 GCA_025963615.1 Chitinophagaceae bacterium
AAGTAATAATTTGACTTCCAGGTTATGGGAGCGATAAAATACAATTTTGGAACACTAAGACACCGAGGCACAGAGTCACGGAGGATGACTAAGTTTAGAAGATTAAGACTAAACTTCTAAACTCTAAAGGATAGCTAAGGTCGCGCGGCTTTCCGTGGCTGCCGCTTTCGCTTTTTTCAGTTCCTGGAAAACATCTTCTGTATACCGTTCGAGTGCCAGCAGCTCAGCTACTTTGTAACTATAGCGGGTAGTCCGGCTCTCGTTACCCCTATCATAACTAAACAACGGTTCCTGCCTGGCTTGTTCCCGCTCTACCGGCAGATAATATTCATGATCCTTCTCTGTCCCACCCCCTTTATAATACTCGTAAAATTCTTTATTCGCACCTATAAACCTGGCAAGCCGGTGCATTTCGTTCACACAGAACTTTTGCAGGTCTTTTGGTGAGCGGGACGGCTTTACCAGTTCGGCCTGGTACCGCATATTATAATATTCAAGTTCCGCTATGAATAATGGTTTTATTCTTTTGAAAAAATCGATTTCCTCCGCTACAGAGGTAAAAGAATAATCCTTTAATTCATCACTAACGTGTTGCCAATAGCTTAACGCCTTATTATAGCAGCATTCCATCCTGCGTATAAAGAATCCCGCTTCCTGTTCGCAGAAAGCTATCGCCTCCTTCATCTCACTGTATAGCTTATCCGTTTTTTGTATCATGGTTTACGAATTAAAATTGATAAAACTAAGTTGCTCCCTGGTTTCTCTTAAGTTCTTAACAAAATATTAAATAGAGGGGAGCCCGTCTGCCAGGATCTGCCTTATGATTCCCGCTGCATCAAACGCGCTGCATAGCAGCAGGCATCCCTCTATTACCAAAAGATATTAAACCTGGAGGGTTTGTAGAAACAGACCCCGGTGATTTAAAGTCCACATGAGAAAGAATTTTATCCGCTATAAATATAGATCACTGTGTTAATCAGAAATTGTAAAATATACCAGGGCCCCCATTAAATAAACGAATGAAGGTGTCCGGTAGACCATGTTGATTAATGGAAGAAAAACAGGAACCCGATTGGAAGAGCAGGAAAAAACCTTGCTTTGAAAAGCAGGACTTAGTTTGTCCGGAAGCGGGTTCATCCCTATTCGATACGGTCGCCGGCTCTTATTCGGGTATATTGCCAGCCAGCCTGAAGCTTGTTTTGAACGCTCAAAGTAATGAACTGAAGTTACCTGGTAATAGATAACCCTTAAAGGGAGGGTTAAGGTCTGGATTTTCCGCTGCGGTAACTTGTAATGTTAATTCTACAAATTATAGATAGCCGCATCTATTTTTCGCGGCTCTCGATCCTCGTTTCTTTGTATCCGGTTGATGGCAGGTAACCTTGAAAACTACCGAAATACCATATAGCCTGCTTTTAACCAGCTCTTTTATCCGAATAACCATTTTTTTGATCCGTATCCCGGAAATAATTATTGAAAAAACCTAAATCTCATCCAGTCATGAACCTTCAGCAAATGATAACCCCCCTGCTTACGAGTTATCAAACCGTGGCCGAAAAACAAAAAAGCTCTTTTATTAACGCGATACCCCCGGATCTTTGCATTGAAACAGACACCGAGGCACTCTCTACACTTATGAGCAGCCTGTTATATATTGTTGCCCGCTGCAGCAAGGATAGTGCTATTACTGTTGATGCAGGAGCGCATGGAGATCTGGCGATGTTAACTATAAAGGACAACTGCAACACGAATAATTACGGAGTTCTTCATGAATTTCAGCATGTGAAATTGCTTTCAAAAAAAATTGATGGCCTGTTGGATATCAACCGGGGAAAGACAGAAACTACCATTTCCCTGAGCTTTATAAACAATGCAGACAGGCAGGTTGTAAAAGAACTGAGGCGGGCTTAATGCGTATTAGACACTCGTTTAAAAAAAATCCAAAATCATGAATACCAATCAAAACAAACCGATGTTCCTTCGTGCTGTAGTGGCTGAACTGTTATCCCATTATGCGCAGGTAAACAGCACCAGCTCCATACAGATCATCAATTCAGTTTCCAGCGAATGTTTGGTAACCCGCAAAAAAAACTGGCTCGCTCCTTTGATGGGCGATCTCTATTCCATCCTGGCCGACGTGAAAGAAAATGATCAGATTTATATCTCAGCCAGGGAAGTAAATGGTGAATACCAGTTATACGCCGCCCAAAAGAACGTGACAAAACCAAATGACCTGAAGACATCAACAGATAAACATTGTCCCCGTTCACAATTTTACCCGCAAAGTTATGTTTCGGGTGCAGGGCTTAATTAATAAAAACGCCAAACAGTCTAGATAGTCCTTCTTTGTCCAAGAGCCTGCGTATTAGATGCGCGGGCCTTATTTTATGCATTAGTCCCCGTTGGTTTATTCTTACCTGGAAACTTTCTTCTTTCCCTGAGCCATTGCTAATCCATTTACGCAACCTGGTCGATGGTGATATTGGAGCTGGACTGCTTTGGATGCTGAAAGTAAATTAATCGTTTCTTGGTTAGTTGGCGGTTGGGACCCTGAATCGGCTATTGAGTTTATGAAAGATAATGCTTCAAGGCAGGCAAACAGAAATTGATGGGTGGAATGGATCAATTTTAAAATGTGAAATCGACTTATAAGTTTTACATTTGCCGCCGCCTTAATCGTACATATGAACGTTATCAAAAATATACAATTCACTCTGCTCATCTCTATTAATAAACAGTTGCATGAATTCAATTTCCGAAAGCGCAGCTCTGGGCTTTACGATACGGATACAGGCGATGAACAGGGAAACCGTTACTTTTTCAAAATGTCCCGGGCGGAAGAAAAATGGAAAATCGAGGGTGTAGACTTACCAGCATGGATCACCACGAGCGAAATGCTGATTAATGCGGCTTTATTGAATGAAGACCCGCGGCAACTGTAATAATACTCCATTATCATCTTCTGCGAAATCATTAGCTTAATACTGTCATGGAATTCACACGCAGAATACTTACTTTAAAAGTGTATTTAACAAGTGCTGCGGGGAAACTTTTTTAAAATGTTTCTTTCGTTGCCTGGTATGTCCATTCGCAAGCTTTGTGTATTTTTTAATACATTACCGTTATGAAAAATAACTTGTGCCGTTTAGTTATTTAATTCCAGTCTATAACTTCTAACGGTGCAATCTAAAATTGAAAGTTTCAGCGCTTTTATCCGTTTCTTTAGCAGCATTATCAGCTTTATAGAGGAAGGGTTGGGTAAGATTGCCTATTCCACAGCCGAAATGAGCGTATTATTTGAATTATATTCCCTGGGGCCCTGTTCAGCCAAAACAGTTTTATATCACGTAAAGATGAATAAGGGTCACTTGAGCCGGATATTATACCGGTTAGAAAAAGCTGAACTGGTAAAAATGTTCCGTAAACCTGATGACAGGCGTTTTCTGTCCGTAACGCTAACCCCGAAAGGAACACAGGAGACAGAAGCAATGATCAAGCTCCATAACCAGCAACTGGAAAAAATACTTTCTAATATGATCCCGGCAAAACAACAAGACCTTATAACAGCTATGGAAACCGTGAAAGTATTGTTGGAAGGATCGCATAACCCGGCAAGAATGAAATATACGCCGGGGCTGAAACAAAGGACTACAAAATAATAATTGGGGAAAGAAAATGAATGAAGGCTGGGAGTATTTGTGTGTGATCTTTAAACCTTAAGAGGCGCACGATGACAGAGAATATAAAAAAGGGCATCCCGGGACGCCCTTTTATTTAGTATTAATTTTTCTCAGCTCAGGTGCTTTGACAAGTGGCTTGCCATTTCAAACATTGATACCTGGGCTTTGCCGCTAAATACGGGTTTCAGCTTTTCATCTGCATTGATCATACGTCTGTTTTTAGAGTCCTGCAGCTTATTGGCTTTTATATAGTCCCATATTTTCTTTACGGTTTCCGTGCGGGGCAGCGGTTTACTGCCTACCACGGCCGCGAGTGCTGGAGACGGAGTAAGGGCTTTCATAAATGCAGCCGAAGGTTTACGGACCGATTTTTTTGCGGCTTTCTTTGCCGGTTTGGACGCCGGGGCCTTGGCCACTTTTTTAACTGCTTTCTTTGCGACCTTTTTAACTGCTTTTTTTGGTGCCTTTTTAGGAGCAGCTTTTTTTGCCGCTTTCTTTGCGGATTTTTTTGCCATGATGTTTTGTTTTAGAATATTAATGGGTAATAAGAAATTGACGCTTCAAATATAGATTATTTTGAGGTTTAAGGAAGGGAGCCCAGGAATAAATAGCTGATATTGGCCGGACCTGGACTGATGGCCATGTGGGTGAATCCTACTTCGGAACCCAGGCATGCATACTGTAAAAATGGTGGTTCGGTCATATTTCTACTACAAGGATCTGCTCTTGTTTATGACAGAAAGATAGTAACCTGTTCTATTTTTCCCGCCTGGAGAAATTGTTTTCTTTATACTGTCATTGAGCGGGTATTCGTTGATACCAAATCCAGATCCTTTCAGAAAATAAATGGTTGACAGATGTACAAATCATTAAAGCAATTAAACACCGACGCCCGATACGCTGAAGCTATAAAACAAGCCTGTCGATGCAGAAAAGAACTTTCTCCCGGTTATAGAGAATTTGCGACGCAAACTGAAAACAAGCCCCAGAAAAGTTCCGGAAGGAAACCAATAATTGTACAGAGCTCCTGGTTATTACAAGCCTTTATCCAATGGGCCATTTGGCGTTGAATGCACAGCCATGGCGAAGAATGAGCCTGGTGACTAAAGTAGACAGCTGTTGATTTCGCTCACTATTATTAATTACCCCTACCCTTCTTAAAGTAAATTCCAGTATATGAATATCCACCAAAACAAACAGCTATCCGTTCGCTCCGTAGTTGCTGAACTTTTATCCTGTTACTTCAGGGTCTGCCCAAAACGTTCAACGCAAATTATCAATGCAGTTTCCGGCGAACTGGTCTTTCCACACAGTAAAAACTGGCTGGCGCCTTTAATGGCTGATCTGTATGCGGTACTGTCCCGGATAAATAATGACGATCTGGTTTATATTTCAGCGAAGGCGATTAAAGGTGAAGTTAAACTCTACGCAACCGAAAGGAAGCAAATTAGTTCCGTTGCCAGTCACAAAACAGATGGTCAGCGATCAGCCGTGCTTACCATGCTGTGTCGTCCATATTTTATTGCCTGCTAAAAAATTCGATCACGGGTTCACTGCAAATACCGGGAAAAGACTGTGACTACTTTATTTATCTATATTTCTGTTCTTCCCCCGTTGCTATAAATTTCCAACAGTAATTCTTCAGTTATAAATCAGGAGCGGGTAAAAATGTCTTTCTGAAAAAAGAAGAGAAAAAAAATAGAAGTTGACTGATATTGGATTTCTCCCGTTAGCTACCGGGATGGTCTTTCAAAGGAATGGACATGGCTTTTTCAAGGACGATATTGGATGGATTGATACGATATCAATCAACTTCTGCTGCAAATATAGGTGGCAGGACGAATACAACCCAAGCGTAAAACTGCCTGACTTTTTACAGTACTAACACGTATGGACATATGATTTTAAAGAAATCACCCATTCTTAAAGTCATCGACACCTGCAACAAGCAATTAGTTTTACCTCGGGTTTTCAAAATATATTGGATTTTAAAACGGGACCGGGCCCATCTTTGAAATATTTCACGCAAAGAGCGCAAAGAAGCAAAGTACGCAAAGAGATATACGGGCAAGAATCCATCTTTGAAATATTTCACGCAAAGGGCGCAAAGAAGCAAAGAACGCAAAGAAAACGAAGAGGCGGGTTATGCCATTAAATTCAC
>JAOQAL010000116.1 GCA_025963615.1 Chitinophagaceae bacterium
AGCGTAAACCATTGAAGGGCGTCGTTTATTGTCTTCCCATAGTTTACTGATGGTAACTTCGCTCGCTGACAAACAGAGTCGTGGTAAAACTGCCTCGAAAGATCTGTAAATACCTTGCCGTTTTTACCAGCTATCCTTTTTCATTTCCATAAAATTTAAGGACTTAGCCTGTGAAATGTTTTTATACTTAAGGGCATCTCAATAGGCAAGCAGCCGTTTTAATTTTATTGTAAGTTTTTCTGCATCCGGAAGCATTGCCTGTTCCAATTTTATATTTATTGGAACCGCAGGCAAATTCAGAGAGCCGTATACCTCCACCGGAGCATCTAAAAATTTAAAACAGGCTATTGAAATTCTGGCAGCTAACGCCTCGGCAAAAGAATTATTCTGTTGTTCTTCGGTAAGTACCAGACATTTCCCGTGCAACGTTACTCTTTCAAACAGCAACGGCTCATCCAATGGATACAATGTGCGTAAATCGATAATTTCAATTTGTTTATTAAAATTCCGGGCTGCTTTTTTAGCCCAGTAAACTCCCATGCCATAGGTTATTATAACACAGGTCTCGCCTTTTTTTATAGCCGGATCATCCGCGGTAACAATAATATTGGCTTTGCCCAACGGGATAACATAATCTCTCGAGGGCTCATGGGTTCTTGAATCTTCGGTACCCGGCACTTTACTCCAGTATAATCCCTTGTGTTCAAGCATCACAACGGGATTCGGATCAAGAAAAGCAGCTTTCATTAATCCTTTCATATCTGCTGCATTGGAAGGATACACCACTTTAATTCCTTTGACCGACAGGATGGTGGTCTCTATGCTACTGCTATGATACGGGCCTCCCCCGCCGTAAGCACCGGTCGGCACACGCAATAACATCTGCACCGGAAATTTTCCGCAACTGAGATAACAGCTCTTCGATACTTCAGAAACCAATTGATTCAGTCCAGGATAAATATAATCTGCGAACTGAATTTCCACGATGGGCTTTAAGCCGACTGCCGCCATTCCCGTTGTTGAGCCCACCACATAAGCTTCCTGTATAGCCGTGTTAAATACCCGATGATCACCAAACTGTTCGGCAAGAGAGGCCGCTTCCCGAAAAACACCGCTCAATCTTCTGCCGATATCCTGTCCGTAAAAGACAACTTCAGGATGATCCTCCATAATTTCACGAATGGCATATAAAGCGGCATCCACCATCATTACTTTTCTTGAACCAGCTGGATTTCTTATCCCTTTTTCCTGTGTTATGGAGGTTGGAACAAAAATATGGTCTGAAACTTTTTCCGGATCCGGCTCGGGCGCTGCCATAGCCATTGCAAAATCATGAGTCACCAGTTCCGCCGTTTCGTTTTCTACCTGCTGCAATTCATTTTCTAACATGCCAGTTTCCAATAATCTATTTCGAAGTTTTGGCACGGGATCCTGCTCAGCATGGCGGGCCAGGTCTTCCTTTGTCCTGTAGAATTCTTTTCTTACCCCGCTGGTATGATGTCCTAACAAGGGCACTTGTGCATGCACGAGATAAGGTTTTCTTTCCCTGCGGACAAACTCACATACCTCTTTCATTACCCGATATGATTCTTCAAAATCGCTGCCATCTACCTGCAACCGGTTCATTCCTTTGAAGCCGGCTGCGAATTCAAATGCATTCATACTCCTCGATTCTTCAGCGGTAGCACTGATCCCCCAATGGTTGTCTTGTACCAGGTAAATCACGGGCAATTGTTTCAGCACAGCAAACTGGAAAGCCTCACTCACTTCACCTTCAGTAATACTGGCGTCGCCCAGCGAACAAAGCGTAATCACTCCCTCATTCACCGAAGGAGTAATTTTAGTGGGCTGTGATAATTTGGAATTTTCTTTGTATTGAATCCCCTGAGCTATACCGGTAGTTGGAATGGCCTGCATGCCGGTGGCGCTGCTTTGGTGAATAATAACCGGCTTATCCATACCCCGGTAATTAGGATGCGAATAGTATTCCCGGCCACCGGTAAAAATATCACCGGCTTTGGCCAGTAACTGGAGCATTAATTCATAAGGGGTAAAACCCAAACCAAGCAGTAATGCTTCATCGCGGTAGTATGGGCTGACATAATCTTTTGGAAGAAGTTGAAAGGCGGTCGCCAGTTGAATAGCCTCATGACCCCGTGATGTTGAGTGGACATAGCGGCAAACAGACCTGTTGTCTTCATAGGTTGCCGCCATTATTTTTACGGCATACATTAACCTGTATGCCTTTAACATTCGTTGTGCATCAGTCATGAATAACAAGCAATGATACCCGCAAAAATACAGTTTCGGTGGCAGGTATTTTAAAAAGAAAAACCTGATAAAGAATGAAAAACTTTTTATTCGTAGCAGGAACCTGATCAGACCGGGACGGTCAGCTCAGCAGTAATTATTTAACTTCCAGTTCCAGGAGGCTATCGTCTTCGATAAAAATTTCTAATTGGTCGCCCACTACGGCTTCACCTACACCCGCTGGTGTGCCGGTAAATATGAGGTCGCCGATATTAACTGAAAAATAATTTGAAATATAAGATACGATCGTGTCGAAGTTGTGAATCATTAGCGAAGAATTACCCTGTTGAACAAGCTCTTTATTCTTGTAAAGGCAAAAATTAATGTCTTTTTTGTTCTTGATATTTGGAAACAAAATCCATTTACCAATAACGGCGGAATTGTCCCAGGCTTTAGCTTTTTCCCAGGGTAGTCCTTTTGCTTTTAATTCATTTTGAATGTCCCGGGCCGTGAAATCAATTCCGGCGGTAATAGCGTCGTAATATTTACTGGCGAATTTCTCCTGGATATATTTACCGTTTTTGCTGATGCGCAAAACCAACTCACATTCATAATGGAGCTCATTGGTAAATTCGGGATAATAAAATGGGGTATGGGGTTGTAATAAAGCACTCTTGGGTTTCATAAATACAACCGGCTCATCCGGAACTTCATTGCCTAATTCTCTGGCGTGGGCTACAAAGTTGCGGCCAATACAAAATATCTTCATAATCAGGCTTGTTATTTGTTAAATACAGAGGGATACATACTCTATACCGGGTATTTCATCCCATTATATTCGGGTGTTAATCACTCAATATCGGATTTTAAAAAGCAAAACTGAGGATGGGCTGCTAAAATAAGTATTCCCACTGATTAAACATAGCAAAAAAACCGGAAATCCGTCAATTTTCGATCCCGTGTTATACTATAAGGAGTATTTCCGGAGGCCCTTATTTTTTATCCCCTGATTCTTCGCCGGGCAGAAAATCTTTATTATTTACCGCATTCATGGCAGCGTTAATACCCCTTGTCGCGAAATTTTCTATGACCTCGGTTGCCTTGGCTATTTTATACTGAACAATGGGTTCTTCCTCCTTTTGCCATTTACCCAATACAAAATCCGCCTGGTGACCTTTTGGATAATTGTTGCCGATGCCAAACCTGAGACGGGGGTATTCCACCGTGCCTAAGGTTTCCTGGATACTTTTTAAGCCATTATGCCCGCCGTCGCTACCACCGGGACGTAATCGTAATTTGGTCAACGGCAGTGCCAGCTCATCTATAATGACTAGAATATTTTCAAGAGATACCTTTTCTTTATCCATCCAGTATTTTACGGCTTTGCCACTCAGATTGACAAAGGTGGTAGGACAGATAACGATAAAGTTTTTCCCTTTCCATTTTACGCCGCTAACGTAGGCCAGCCTGTCAACCCGGAAGCTGGCTCCATGTTTTTGCACGAAGGCATGGGCTACATCAAACCCGATGTTATGGCGGGTATGAGCGTATTCATCCCCGGTATTTCCCAGTCCAACAATCAGAAACTTCATGTGCCCAAATATCGGTTAAGAAAACAAAAAACCTTCCTGTTTAGTGGAAGGTTTTGACAAGGACTGCTATAAAATAATTTTTATTGCTTGATGAATGGTTTTACTACCCGGTTTTCATATTGTGTAACTACGAGGTAATAATTTCCAGCTGCCAACTTTGCGAAATCCTGTAACACGGAGTTATTACCAGGTCCGCATGAAACCAGCTGGGTTGACAAATCTCTGCCAGCTACATCTACAATCCGGAGTGTTGCTGTCCCTGGCTTTTCCGTATTAATAGTTATCAAGCTGCTATTGTGAACCGGGTTGGCAAAAGCCACGCTAAACACAGGCTTTATATTATCCCTTTTTATCATTACTACATTGCTATATTCAAATTTACCATCAATATCAATCTGCTTCAAGCGATAGTATGCCAAAACCGGCGGGTTGTTATCATCGAACTTATATTGAATATCAGCATTAGAATTTCCTGCACCGTCTACCCTTCCGATATAAGTAAAGTTTGTTCCATCATAAGAACGTTCAATCTCAAAATTTTTATT
>JAOQAL010000118.1 GCA_025963615.1 Chitinophagaceae bacterium
GTGCTTAATTAAGAATTATGATGTGGATATATTGTTTCGTTATACAAAAAAATATAATTAATTAATTAAAACCATGTTTAAGTAATTGCGTTTTAGTAGTACATATAAAAACATAAACTATGAAAACTGCAACAGCAAAACCAATCGCAACAACTGAAAACGTAGAGGATTCAGCACTGAATGAATTATTTATTGACGAGATTAAAGACCTTTATTGGGCAGAAAAGCATTTAGTTAAAGCATTGCCTAAAATGATTAAAGGCGCAACTTCGGCCGAGTTGAAAACTACCATTGAAAATCACCTGAGGGAAACTGAAAATCACATTACACGTTTAGAAAGTGTATTTGATTCTATAGGCGAAAAAGCAGTGGCAGTAAAATGCGAAGCAATGGCCGGTTTATTAAAAGAAGCCGAAGAGTTGCTTACCGAAACTGATAAAGGAACAATGACCCGTGATGTGGCCATTATATCGGCTGCTCAAAAAGTTGAGCACTACGAAATAGCTTCCTACGGAACAGTTAAAACATTAGCCGGAGTTTTAGGTTATAATGAAGCTGCCGAACTATTGGAAGCAACTTTGGCAGAAGAAAAAAATGCAGACGCGTTATTAACGCAAGTTGCAGAAAGTACTGTTAATACATCTGCGAAAAGCGAAAAGAAGTAATTAAACAAACAAACCTTAAAGGAGGATATAGCCATGTCAACTACAAATGATAAATTAAAAGAGCAATTGGAACATTTGCTTTTGATATGTAACGACGGTATTGAAGGGTACCGTAAAGCGGCCGATAACTCTAAAGGGATTGAATTTACTACTCTTTTTACTGATTACGTAATACAACGTACCGAATATGCCAACGAACTAAAGGCAGAAATACGTGTTTTAGGTGGTGATGCCGATAATCAAACCGGCGGTACTTTAGGCATGTTGCACCGTATTTGGACAGATATTAAATACAGGTTAAGCAGTGATGAAGAACATGCCGCCTTAGAAGCCTGTATAACAGGCGAAAAAGCAGCTATTACCGAATATGACGCTGTATTAAACGATGATACCCTTACACCCGAACTAAGAGAATTGATACAGGACCAGCGTGATGGTATTGAGCGCGCTTTAATAAAGGCCGAGCAGTTAGTCAGGGTATATTCCTAATGGCATAAAAAGGCCTATAAATATTTAATTTATAGGCCTTATTTTTTTAAAAGCGGGCTGAAAGGGGCTACAAATCGAACTCCTCGTGCCACTTTTGACCTTCATTGCCGATATAAATCTCGATAATACAGTTAATAAGCAACCAAACATTTTAGAACATAAAGCCGACAAAAGCAATCGGGCTGTTGTTCCGAAAAAAGAGAATAAAATCAACCATTCTAAAAAGAATAAAGGACTACAATTATAACGGCACCTCCATCGCGGCCACATCTAAGAAAACTCTTTGAACACCTTAGTCGATTGCGGAATGTTTGAGCACGCTAATCAACGCAGTGAACGAGAAAAGTATACCCACAAATGTAAATCTAAATAGCGAAATCACTATCTTTAACTCTCCGTACCCCCTCGTACGGAGAGACAAATGATAAATTTCCGATTTATTCCGGTCACACCACATCCTTTACTAAGCCAATATGTTGCGAAAATGTGCGTTTTCGAAAGCAGTGGCCGCCTTCCCACGTTGGATAGAAAACTGATCGTCCCAAATGCAAATTTTAAATTAACACTTACCTACCGTAACGGAATTGCAGCCCGCATCGGGGACAAAACCTTCATTCAAAGTGAAAATGAGCTAAGTTTAACAGGCCTGGTCGATCTGCCTGTCATTCTTGATCCCCAGGAAGATGTGCAGACGGGTACGATCATCATAGAATTTAACCCGCTCGGAGCGTATCGTTTTTTTCATTTGTCGTATGCAGAAGCCAAAAATCAAATAATAGAGCTGGCAGACCTGGTCGGCAACTATGCAGAAAATCTTCAATCGCAACTTGCTGAAGCAAACTCTGTGCCGCTGAAATTGCATCTTTTGCAGAATTTCCTGATCAAACAGTTGGAAAAAACCGCGCCAGACCCGATCTATGATTATTGCATCAATCGTATATCGGATTCCAAAGGTCTT
Organism: Chitinophagaceae bacterium; assembly: GCA_025963615.1. Taxonomy (GTDB): domain Bacteria; phylum Bacteroidota; class Bacteroidia; order Chitinophagales; family Chitinophagaceae; genus JAFDYH01. The sequence goes on from JAOQAL010000118.1 coordinate 2,113, forward strand.
CTCACCGTGGCACAGCTTGAAAAGGAAACCGGCTACAGTTCGAGATGGCTCCATACAAAATTCTCAGAACACCTGGGTACGGGTCCCAAAAACCTTTCCGAGATCGTCCGGTTCAAACAATTTTACAAAGTGTATTCAACGGGTGTCAAATCGCAAAGTTTAAAAGAACATATTTATCATTATTACCACGATCAATCCCATTTCATCAGGGCATTTAAAAGGTTCACCGGATCTACCCCAACCGATCTTCAAAACAGCATGAACGAACTCGCCACCAAACATTATACGTTTTGAGTTCCGATTTGTACAATACTTAAAGCTGCCATCGCCCGATCTTTGCTTAAAAAACAAATAAAATGGGAAAGAACGATTTTATCAGCAGTATCTCTGCAAAAATTAGCGCGGACGAGGCGATCAAAAGGATCTGCAATGTACCCGGGTGGTGGGGAATAACCTTTAGCGGGAACTCCGAAAAACAAAACGATCAATTTATAGTAAAGATGGGAGGTGATTCCTTCTTTAACTTTACCGTAGCAGAATTAATTCCCGGTAAAAGTGTTGTTTGGTTAGTTACCGATTGCAATATGCCCTGGTATTCGGATAAAAAGGAATGGACTAACACCAAATTGATTTTCGATCTTACTGAAAACAATGGTGTAACGAATCTGAATTTTACACATGAAGGTCTTACACCGGAAGCTGAGTGTTATAAGGACTGTGCACCAGGTTGGACCCATTGGATCAAAACAAGCTTATTTTCCTATTTTACTACAGGGACAGGCGTTTTCCGTGAGCCGTCGATTTAACAATCAAGAGACGTTAACACATATATTAAACGACGTTTCAAAGTGGTAGTCAAAAAGATTCTGAAAGGCATCGCACAAAACTTAATGATGAATTTATCATTGATCATCCAGGCGCGCATTGTTCAAAAAAGAAGTTGATCGAAGTTATTCCTGGCAAAAAAGTGGTATGTCTGGTGACAGACAGCGAACCAAATTGGCTCGTAAATGAAAAGACAGAGTGGACTGGCGCCAAGATGATCTTTGAATTGACCCTCGAAGGCGATAAAACCCTACTCCATTTTACTCATTGAAGGGCTTGTGCCTGAAAAGGAATGTTATGACAGGTGTATGCAGGGTTGGGATATGGTTATTAAAGACTGGCTGTTCAACTTTATTACTGCCGGTAAATAACGCAGAATCAATTCAAGAAAATCCCCCAATATAAAAAGGGTAAGCCGGGCTCGAACCAAAAGAAATAGGCAGCTATCTTATTTTAAAGAAGTTACAGTTTTTGTATTACTTCGGCTATTCATCCAAAATGATTTGTAAAAAATAAAACGCGCTAAAAATAAGTATTTAGCGCGTTTATTTTAGTTCTGCGGAATGGACGGGTCCGTTGTAGGCCTTCCAATCAGCTGATTATCAGTTTTATTGAAATTTATAAAATGCTCTACTACACGAATGGCGCAGTCATTTTACTTTTCTTCTGTTTTAACTTCAAAAAAGAATATTGCCGATAAATTAATGTACATCAAAATTCAGAATCGCAATTCTTTCTGAGAATAAAGATAAGATTATTTAATCTCAGAAACAAATCGAACTTAGATAAACCAAACAGAGATGTGGCCGCTTTAAATTCATAATAGGGCTTGAGTTTTTATGAAACTGTAAAATAAAAGTTAACATATACTTAAGGATTTAGGTTTTTTTTGACTATGGGCAGAAGCAGTAGCGGGGTGGCTACCACCAGTGGCAGCCATCGTATCGAATTAGGCTATTTATTAAACAAGGACTGATCCAGAAAGGCAAACAGGTTAATGGTTCACTCAGCTGGGAAAGCAGAGGTGAAAAGACGGGTGAGATTCGTATTGACAGCGATTACCGTCCCGGAGCAGGCGGACATCTGCGCCTACGCTATCGCCTCACCTCCGGCGGCCAGGACCATGACTATGATTATCGCATATCCTTGGTCGAACAAGCCAGCAACCTAGGCAAAGGCACAGTGCTTTATATGCTCTGCCCGGAAAGTGGCAAGCGCTGCCGTATCTTATATCGCACTTACGGCAGTCACCGCTGGAAAGCTCGTGAAGCTTACCAAAATCGGATTTATTACCCCTTACAATTGAGTTCCAAAATGGACCGTTACAACGATCGTTATTGGGCACTGGAAAAACAACTTGAGGCTGACCGCAAAAGCCGGCTTAACGGTTTTTATGCTAGCAAACCTACCAAAAGAGCTTAGCGCGGGCAGGAACTGGAGAACAAGCAACAATTGATGGACATTCTACGTTGGGGGCCAATGGCGATGCCTCTTAACCTGAGACGCTGTTTTTAAAGAATAGTGAATGTTCATGTTACATGAACAGGAATATTTTTTGAACAAATATTTGCATTTGAATATATTGTTCATTATTTTTGGTTGTTCATGTATACTGAACATGATTAAAAAATGAACGAGAAGGAAAGGAATCTGCTATATCAAGCCACGGACAAGCTCCAAGAATTGACCGGTGCGACTATGCGCGACCTGAGCATACGAGCTAAAGACAATTACGCCGAGCGTGACGGCACCATTGCTCTAACCTTCGGTGACACTACCGTGGAATTTTATGTAGAGATCAAAAACGAAGTACGTGGCAACACCATACCCGTAGTACAAATTCCCAATTTTTATAAAAGACGGGATACCCTGCTCATCTGCGGCTATATTACCAAACCCATGAAAGATGAGCTGCGACACCGGCAGATCAATTACCTGGAACTGGCCGGGAATTGTTATATCCGGACTAAAGGGGTTTATATCTTTATAAACGATCAGCAGGTGACGGACACCCGTACCGCGCCGCGGGGCAAACTCTGGAAAACGGCTGGTATTAAATTCCTGTTCGCACTGCTCAACGAACCTGAACTTCTGGGACAGCCTTACCGCACAGTAGCAGACCGGGCGGATATTGCCCTGGGCAATGTAGGTGCATTGATGGACGAAATGACCCGCGAGGGCTATTTAAAAGAAGGGTTAAATAAAACCGTATTCATCGAGCGCCGGGAAGAATTGTTTGGCCGCTGGGCCGAAGCCTACCGCAATACCCTACGTCCAAAAATTACCGCAGGCACTTATCGTTTTGTCGATAAAAGCCTGAACGACCGCTGGAAAGAACTGCAACCTAAAACCTTTCACTGGGGCGGCGAAAATGCCGGAGCGTTGCTGACCGGCTACCTGAGACCGGAAAAATTCACCATGTACGCAATTAATTTCCGGCAGGAAGTCATGCAGGAACTTAAATTACTACCCGACCCGGAGGGGCCGGTGGAAATTCTGCATCAGTTCTGGAAAGACAAGCCGGAAGAAACGCGAGTTACCGTATCGCCTTTGCTGGCTTATGCCGACCTGGCCACTAGCCTCGACAGTAGGAATCGTGAAACCGCTGAAAGATTAAAAAAACAATACTTAGATTAATGCTGACGCAACCATTATTAGACATGCTGGCCGGCCTGGAAAAGGTCTTTGCCGAACTGGACATCGATTTTTACCTGGTCGGTGCCATCGCCCGTGATATCCAGTTTTCGTTAAAAGACGAAAATATCCACGCAAGGGCGACGAAGGATGTCGACATCGCAGTAATGGTGAGCGACCAGGCGCAATATACAGCTATAAAAAACGCATTGATCGCTTCCGGTGAATTTACCGCACATGAAACCGAGGCTATTAAACTATATTATCGGAATGCTATTGAAATTGATCTACTACCTTTTGGCGATATCGAAAACGAACGGCGTGAGATCAAATTAACTGATCCCATGTTTATCTGAATATGCCGGGCTTCAGCGAAGTGTTTCCCTACGCCAAAGCTGTACAGCTTAGCGAAGAATTGAATTTGCGCGTCTGCACATTGGAAGGCATTATCCTTCTTAAACTGATCGCCAATAATGACCGGCCCGGTCGTACCAAGGATATTACGGATATTGAGCACATCATCGCGAACTATTTTGATATCTCAGACGCAGACATTTACAGCGACCATTTCGAGGTCATGGACTATTATGATACCAACGACAGAGCGTATATTCAGCTGGTCTGCGCTCGGGTTATCGGCCGTAAGATCGGAAAATTGTTACAGGGATCTTCCGAGTTGGGTGAACGTATTGAAAAGATACTCGCCGCGCGCCCGACTATTTTGTGGAACGCCATGCTGGATGGACTAAAGGATCGCTAAATATCATTTGCACAGGAGGGCACACAAATTGATATGTTCATCAATGATCCTCCAGCCGCAGATGAATGACCGGAAATTCGCGCTGCATCTTTTCAGCGATCTCCGCTGCTTTCTTTCCTTTTTTTTGTTTTACTGAAGCAAGATGATCATATCCTTACTGTACATATATCGAACCATTTCACTTCTGATTTGCGGCTAATAGCGGATTTGAACCAATAAATTATTTGGTTCAGTTAATAAGAATTTTATCGCACCTCCGATCTACCTTTGATGCATTATGTATTTACTATTCTTGCTCGGGCTTTTGCTCAAATAACGAACCAACAATTTCATAAGGGCCTTTAACTTCTCCCCAACCCCAGGCAGGGGGATGGTGATTTTGGTTCACAGGATTTTCTGCTAATTGTGAATTGATCACGGCAACCCTGCTGCCCCATTCAATATGCCCAACAAAAGTTGACCGAAACTCCGGATCAGCTGGCATTCCAATTTCATCAGCACTAGCCAGTAACAGATCGGCCCATCGTTTACGCTGCGCCTCCGTTAAATGCTTTCCTATATGCTTCCCTACCATGTGGCTTAAAGCATGTTCTCCATATTCCTCACTATACAACTTCGGCCCTTTCAATACTTCAGCTAAAAAATGTGCCACATGTCGGGAATGTTCAGGCGACATATCCCTGAAGATGGGTTCCAAAAGATCGTCCTTTAAAACCTTCCCATAAAATACATCAGTAAGCTTTTCAAAAACATCTACACCTCCGGCCCATGTACAAGGGCTGGGAATTTCATTTTTATTTTCCATCTGTCCTCATTTTAGTCTGACCTAATTTACTTTTATTTTCACAATTCTGCCATTTTCAATTCCACCAGAAAGTGGTAAAGACATGCCGCCGTTGGTGGTTACGTAAATATAGTTGGCATCTTGCGGAGTCCTTCCGAAAGCCACAGCCGTTGCCCCGGCTACGCCCTGTTCCGCTTCGGCAATTACTGTAACTTGCTTTGCCGGGCTTATTTTAATAACACTGTTGTAAATATGTGTTGTGGCGTAAAGGTTTCCCCACTCATCAAAAGTAAAATCATCCAGGTTAAGATTATCCAGCCATACCTCTGGTTCTCCAGGAATATTGTCACTAATGGGAATCCTTATGAGTGTTTTTTTATCGGTGTTGGATACGAATAAATGTTGGTTAAATAGTTTTATTCCATTTGCAGCAGGCATCGGCGTATTGCTATCAACCTTTGATAACATATCATGCCGCAGCCATACAGCCGATTCATTTTCCTTAAGGCGATAAATGAATATGCAACCCATAGCCGCATCGCAGATCAAAAATTCATTTTCATTCAAGCTGATCATCCCATTGAGAAATGCTGCACCTAAAGGCTGGTGCATGATACGTACATCTCCCCGCCCGGATATTAAGTAAATAGTTGGAATTCCTTGCGCGTCCCAGCCATTAACCACGAATGAAGACCCATCGACATTTACAATACCCGCCGGTTTACCGGCGATACGTGCAAATATAGCCTGCTGCCCGTTAGGATTCACCTTGTAAATTATTCCCTCCTCAACACTCGTCACATGTAGATCACCCCGGTCATCAATAGCAATATTCTCCAGAAATGTATTTAAGGGAAATGTCGCTAGGATAGATGATGGGTAAATTTCCTTTGGAAACGAATCAAAAATGGGGGGCAAACTATGTTTCTCTAAATCCTTTGACATAGAATTTTGTTTTAACTTTATAAAGTTATGGATAACTTACAGTTGTAACCAGTAGTTAATGAAATGTTACCTAGTCACTTAATTGTTACCACAGCTGAAATTCAGCAAGTTAAAATTGAGACTATGAGAAAAAAAAGTTGGGGCTTTGGGAAGATCTCAGAACAGATTTCATGAAGCATGAGCGTTGCCCGGTGTCCGCGACAATAGGAGTGATCGGCGGCAAATGGAAACCCATTATTTTATATCTTATTAGTCACGATATCAATCGTTTCGGAGAAATGATCAATATGATAGATGGTATCAGCAAAAAAATGCTTACCGATCAATTAAGAGAATTGGAAAAAGATGGCATTATTGATCGAAAGACATTTAATGAGGTTCCCCCAAGGGTAGAATATACTATAACAGAAAGAGGGTTAACATTAAGGCCAATTATACTTTCAATGAGGGAGTGGGGATTAAAACATGTGCTATAAGTTCAATTGGAATTGATGTTGAATATTTTAAGCATAAAAAAGCCCCTTATAAGTGGCCGTTGCGCAACTAACACCTGTTGAAAGATTATCAGGAAAAGCTGTTTATCCGGTTCCAACTCTCGGGTAATTGCAATTTCATGGCTTTGTTTTTATTAATCAGTTTAACAATTAGTCAGAACCCTTTAACGTACTTGAAATTAAAAAGTTTTAACGTACTGATCAGCAAAAAAAACTATTAAAATAAACAATCTATTTATAATTTAAACCCATTAATTAAGGTAAATACATTGAGTTGAACTATATTAAATTCAGTTAATTAGAATAAATGATTAATTACCCTTAAACAAAAAACCCCGGATAATTATCCGGGGTTATAGCATGTTATTGTAGCCTGTATGTTAAATGGTGGTAGGCCTTCTGATCAATCCTAAGATCAGGGAAATGATGGCAATTACAAGCAATACATGGATTAAACCTGTAGCTGAATACACAAATACACCCAGCGCCCATCCTATGATAAGAATTACGGCTACTATATACAATAATGAGTTCATGGCAGATTGTTTTAAGTTAATAAAATA